>DASYPF010000372.1:0-22100 GCA_036006905.1 Acidobacteriota bacterium | reverse complement strand
TTGTGCATAATCCGGGCTAGCGCGTCTCTACCTGCGCAGGCCTTACACCCTGCCCCAGCGCACCTCCGGCGGGCGAGCGGACGTTGGGAAGCGGGCGCTCTCCAGGGCGCAAACAAATTTCATCATTGTGCTTGCTTTCATCTTGACGGAATTCCAGGATGTCTGCTGACATAATCGCGCGCCGATCGGTTCTGTGGCCTTTAACTGTTCAGTGATATGGATTTCGTTCTGAGAGGAAGCAAGTAGAACAGCTCGTATGAAGAAACGCCCGTGCTTTTTCCTCCTGGCTGGAATTGCCTGCGCCCTCTCGGGGTTGAATCTTGTGGCGGCGCCTCAGAAGAATCAGAAGCAACAAAGCGGCGGCCAGAAGACAATCGAGCTCGGTGAGTTCAAAGACTTCGACGACTTGAACCTGGACGATCTTCTCGACGTGCCCATTTCGATCGCCGCGGGAAAAGTCCAGCGCCTGGAAGAAGCCCCCAGTGTCGTTTCAGTCATCACTGCCGATGAAATTCGGCGCATGGGCGCGCGCACTCTGGAAGAAGTTCTTCAGATCATACCCGGCTATGAAGTCTTGACCGACAACCAGGGGCGTAACCGCATCGGCGTGCGCGGGGTAGTGACGCTGGGATCCTCCGAAAACGTTCTGGTGCTCTTCAACGGCCACCGGCTCAACGAGTCCATCTTTGGAGGCGCGACGGTACTCAACCAGGATATCCCGCTGTACAACATCAAACAGATCGAGATCATCCGCGGACCGGGATCCGCCCTGTTTGGCGCGAACGCGTTCGTGGGAGTCGTTAACATCATCTCGTATACAGCGGAGAACTTCGACGGTTCGGAAGTTTCCCTGGGAGGCGGTTCCTTTGTAACGCAGGAGTACAGCGTGGTGTCCGGGCGAACCGTAGGAAAGCTGGGGTTGTCGGGCAGTTTCCAGTTCCGGAATACCGACGGTCCCAGACTTTTCGTGCCCGCCGACAGCCAGACGCTGTTTGATAAATTCCTGGCGCCTCTGGGTGTGCGACCCGCTTCCCTGGCTCCCGGTTACACGCGGGACGGTCGCCGGTCGTTTGACAGCAGTTTTAATGCCGTCTACCGCGGCTTGCGCATTAACGCCCGGTTCCGGCATGAAAACACAGACGGCTTCATAGGGCGCGTCGATAACCTTGGAAAAGGTAATCAGGAGCGCCCGCGGCAGGGCTTATTTGACGTCGCATACGGGCGCTTACTGGGATCCAAAACCAGTTTTGAGGGGAAATTCAGTTATACCGAAAACCGATTCGGAGAATTCCTGAAAGCCACACCTCCAGGTTTTACCCGTCCTCTTCCCAGTGGAGCGATCGCCCAGTTCCCTGAAGGAGTGATTGTCGATTTCAATAACAACAGTCGGAGATTTGCAGGCGATGGGATTATCAATTACTCCCCCACTCCCGACAACCAGGTCACAGTGGGAATGGGTATAGAGAAGGAATCCACTTTCGGGCTGAATTTGATCGGTAATTTCGATCCTGTCACTCTCGGCCCGTTGCCGTCACTCCGTCCGCTCTCGTTTACCGTGTTGCGCCCCAGTGAGCGGAATATCTTCGGTTTGTTCGTCCAGGATACCTGGAATGTTGTGCCCCAGGTCGGCATCACAGCGGGTCTCCGATATGATCATTACAGTGATTTTGGAAATACCTTGAACCCTCGAGCCGGGCTGGTCTGGCGCTTGCCCAGCAACTTCCATTTCAAAGCTCTTTACGGGAGGGCGTTTCGAGCGCCTACCTTTATAGAGTTGTTCGCGCAGGTCCCAGGCGCGCTCGTTGGAGATCCGAAACTTCGGCCTTCAACGATCAATACTTTGGAATTCGCGCTGGGATATAAACGAAAGAACTTTCGCCTGAGCGGAAATTACTTTGTTAATTTCATTCGTGATTTTATTGCGCCAACCAAAGCTTTTGCCGGCGTATTGCAAGGATCCCTGACTTTCCTCAATACGCCGGGCCTGAACATCCAGGGCTTCGAGACTGAAGTCAAACGCAATTTCGGCCTCGATCACGCGATCTTCGCCAATTACACCTTCCAGCATCCCAAAGAGAAGGACACCGGGCTGCGCATTGCGGATGTTCCCTCTCATCTGGCCAACGTCGGCGGCACGCTTGGTGTTGGCAGATACTTTAGCGTCAGCCCTACGGTGCTGATGCGCAGCCGCCGGCCTCGCTCTCCCGCGGAAACGCTCCGCCCCCAGGACGTCGCCGGGTATGCGCTGCTTAACGTGAATTTGCGGCTGAAAAATGTATTCGAGACGCTGGAGGTGTCCGGCGGAGTCAATAACGTTCTCGACAAGACCTATGTTGATCCTGCGCCGCTGGGGCTCTTTCCTGGAGATTATCCCCGTCCAGGAAGGAGCGCATTCATGAAGCTAAACTACAAATTTTAGAAGCGCATGAGGCTATTGAGATCTGCCAGACTGGAGCGCCTCCTTCAAAAAGGGACACAAGTTTCTTTTGCGCTGGGTTTCATGACGTTGTCTCTCTTCGCGGCGGCCGACGAAATGGCTGTGCCAGCCGACCTGCAGGTACCGCTGATTTTGAAAGTGCTCACTTATGACCGTAACTTCGAGGAGAGGGCTCAAAATGAGCTGAAGATCGGAATCGTTTATACGGGGAATGCGGCTTCGTTGAAGGCCAAAAACGAAGTGATGGGAGTTTTGGAAAAGTTCTCCGGGAAGACCATCAGGAAACTTCCCATCAAATACGTCCTGGTTGAATTTACATCACAGAGAGACCTCGAGAGCGCGACCAAGACCCTTCACATGAACGTGCTTTATATTGCTCCGGGCAACGCTCAGAACCTGGATGCTCTGCTTAAGGTAAGCCAGGCCAACCAGATCATCACCACCACGGGGGTTCCGACCTATGTGGATCAGGGCGTTGCAGTCGGTATAGGCATCCGGCAGGACAAGCCTCAAATTCTTATTAATTTAGGGGGTTCCAAGAGAGAAGGCAGCGAATTTGACGCCAGTCTTCTCAGGATTGCCAGCGTAATCCGATAACCCGCATTCTTCACAAATGTTCACCGCAGAGGCGCGGAGAACGCAGAGGTAACGCAGAGAATGGGGCTGAAGCTTCGAGTATGAAGACCGGAGCATTTAACAACAGGATGCACTCTCTTGATGAGTTTTCATACTCCAAGCTTCAGCCCCGTTCTCAGCGTTATCTTTGCGCTCTTTGCGCCTCTGCGGTGAAGATTTGTGAATAATCCGGGATAAGGACTCGTTGTATACTGGACCAACACGTCAATTTGTTCTTTCCACGGTGGCCAGTGAATCCGGGTTGTGGAGACAAGGGGCATGCACTTTTTTCGAGATCTGTCCATCAGGCGTAAGCTGACGCTAATCATTATGTTCACCAGCAGTGTGGCTCTGCTGCTGGCGTGCACGGCGTTTATCGTCTTGGACCTCATTTCGTTCCGGCAAAGCATGGTGGCCAATCTCTCCAGCTTGGCTGAGAGCATTGGAATCAACAGCTCGGCCGCTCTGGCGTTTAACGTCCGGGGCTCCGGCAGTGACATTTTGACTTCGTTGCGCGCCCAGCCGCACGTGGTCTCCGCCTACATTTTCGCCGCCGACGGCAGTCTCTTTGCCACTTACCAGCGGGGCGACCAGAAGGGGAAACCGGCACCTCCCCAGTTGCAGCAACCGGGCCACTATTTTGACAAACAGTATTTGCATGTCTTCAGGCCGGTCAATCAAGACGGCGAGAGATTGGGGACGATTTATATCCAGTCGGATCTGGAACAGATCCATTCTCGCCTTCGCCGGTATCTGATGGTCCTGGCCGGCATCATGTTGGTATCCTCTGGAGCTGCGTACCTTCTATCTTCCCGCCTGCAGCGTGTCGTCTCCGGGCCGATTTTGCACCTGGCCGAAATCGAAACGCGAGTGCACGAGGAAAACGACTATTCCATCCGCGCTACCAAGGACAGCAACGACGAATTGGGACTTCTCATCGACGGATTCAACGAGATGCTGCAACGGATTCAGGATCGCGACGTACAGTTGAATGTTGCCAAAGACAAGGCGGAAGAAGCAAACCGAACCAAAAGCAGCTTCCTTGCCAACATGAGCCACGAACTGCGCACGCCGATGAACGCAATCCTGGGGTACAGCGAGATGCTCATGGAAGACGCGGAGGACACCGGCAATCTGGAACCCATTCCCGATCTGAAAAAAATCAATGCTGCCGGCAAACACCTGCTCGCTTTGATCAACGACATCCTCGATCTCTCTAAAATTGAAGCGGGTAAGATGGAACTCTTTACGGAGGCCTTCGAGATCTCAGAGGCCGTACAGGATGTCGTTACCACTATTCAGCCGCTGGTTGCCAAAAATAGCAATAAACTCGTAGTCGATTACGGCGAAGACCTCGGCGCGATGCGTGCAGATCTAACCCGAGTCCGGCAAATTCTCTTTAACTTGCTGAGCAACGCCAGCAAGTTTACCGAGAAGGGTACCATTACGCTCGATATTTCGTCGCAAATGCGCACCGGTGAGGAGTGGGTCCTTTTTAAGATCTCAGATACCGGCATTGGCATGACTCCCGAGCAACTGGGGAAGCTTTTCCAGGCATTTTCTCAGGCGGACGTGTCGACCACCCGCAAATACGGTGGGACTGGCCTCGGACTGGTGATCAGTCGTCGCTTCAGCCAGATGATGGGAGGTGACATCTCCGTGGAGAGTGAGCCGGGGAAAGGCTCCACATTTACAGTCCAGCTTCCTCGAGATATGAAAGAGCCCGGAGAGAAAGAGGAAGCGCCGGACGCAACGACCGAAACTGTGGAACAGCTGGAGCTTCCGGCCGAAAATACAATATTAGTGATCGACGACGAAGAATCCGCGCGCGAACTGGCCACTCGCGTGCTAACCAAGGAAGGCTTCAACGTGAAAACTGCTTCCAACGGCGAGGAAGGCCTGCGCCTGGCAAAGCAGCTTCGTCCCGTTGCCATTACCCTGGATGTTCTAATGCCAAACATGGATGGCTGGGCGGTTCTCAAGGCGCTTAAGGCGGATCCTGATCTGACGGGAATTCCCGTCATTCTCGTGACCATCGTCGAAGACAAACAGTTGGGCTATTCCCTTGGAGCCTCCGATTATCTGACCAAACCTGTCGATCGGGACCAGCTCGCCGGCATTCTCGATAAGTACCGGATTGACGATAAGCCTTCCACTGTGCTGCTGATTGATGATGACGCGTCGGCGCGCGAAATGATGCGTCGTATTTTGGAAAAGGAGGGATGGCCGGTCAAAGAAGCTGAGAACGGCGCCGTGGCGCTGCACCGCGTCGCCGAGGAACGCCCCGGTTTGATCCTGCTTGATTTGATGATGCCCAAGATGAATGGGTTTGAGTTCGTTTCGGAGCTGCATAAACGAGAGGAATGGCGTTCTATTCCAGTCGTCGTGGTTACGGGCAAAGATGTGACTGCGGAGGACCGAGAGCGGCTGGAAGGACACGTTAAGAAAATCCTATTGAAAGGTTCCCACAGCAACGAAGATTTGGTTACCGCCGTTCGAAATGCGGTTGGAATGGGTGTCGCTTCGAACCCAAAAGGCTGACCTGCTGCCTCTCAGGCCTCAGATCCAGCGAATACTTGTCGAGGAGGGATCGTGTCGAAGATACTGGTGGTGGAAGACAACGAAATGAATCGAGACATGCTGTCGCGACGTTTGCAGCGCCGTGGCTACGAAGTGATTATGGCTCTCGACGGCAGCGAGGGCATAGAGATGGCAACCACGGAAAATCCGGACCTTATATTAATGGACATGAGTCTGCCCGTAATTGACGGATGGGAAGCCACTCGACGCCTCAAATCGGCTCCGGGAACCGGATCCATTCCAATAATCGCCCTGACGGCACACGCCATGGCCGGGGACCGCGAGAAGGCTATGGAAGCGGGATGTGATGACTACGACAGCAAGCCCATTGAACTTCCCCGCCTGTTATCCAAGATCGAAGCGATCTTGCAGAAAAAGAACTCAGAATGACAAGCGAACAATCCAGCGCTAAAGGTTCCGAGAGCGAAGCGAAGAGTGCGGCACTCCAAAGGGAGCAAGCACTGCTGGATCGGACAAAGCACGCGCTCTTTTCGCACATGCGACATGAGCTGCGCACTCCGGTCAATGCCATCATCGGCTACAGCGAACTGCTACTGGAGGAGGCGGAAGATCGGGGTGTCGGTGGCTTCGTTTCAGACCTGGAGAAGATCCGACTTGGTGGAAGACACCTGCTGGAACTGGTCAACGAAATCTTGGACGCCAGCAAGACGGATGCTGACAAGATCGACTGGGAAACCTTCGGCGTGGAACTGAGGCTTCACCTGCGCACTCCGCTCAATGATGTCATCGGATACACAGACTTGCTTTTGGAAGAGGCTGAGGAGGTAGACGCGGCTGACGTCATCGATGACCTCAAGAAAATCCGGCTGGCAGGGGATCGAATGCTCGCCATGACGGAAGATCTGGTGAATCTCGTCCGTATTGCAGCGGGCAAGATGGACCTGGACTTGGGCAGTTCCGACAAATCGGCCATGATTCAGGAATTGGTGGCCACTATCCGCCCGGTTGAAGAAAAGGAGGTTGTTGCTCCGGAAGGGGAACGAGGTTTTCTGTTGGTTGTCGATGACAACGAGATGAATCGCGACATGCTTTCCCGCCGGCTGCAGCGCCAAGGGCACAAAGTAGCGGTCGCGGAAAACGGCCGCCATGCCCTGGAGATGATGCAGGCTCAGAAATTTGATCTCATCCTGCTGGACATGATGATGCCGGAAATGAATGGCTACCAGGTATTGGAGCACTTAAGGAAAGATGAGACCTTGCGCGGTATCCCCGTCATCATGATCTCGGCCATGGATGAAATCGACAGCGTGGTTCGATGCATCGAGATGGGCGCTGAGGATTATCTCACTAAGCCCTTCAATCCCGTATTGCTGAGGGCGCGCATCGGCGCTTGTCTGGAAAAAAAGTTTCTGCGCGACCGCGAAGTTTCCTATTTAAGACAGATCGAAGAGGAAAAGAAACGGGCGGATGATCTTCTCCATGTCATCTTTCCTGCTCCCATTGTTCAGGAGCTAAAGGCGACCGATGAGGTGGCGCCGCGACGCCATGAGAACGTAGCGGTTCTGTTTACAGATCTTGTGGGGTTCACCGCCTATTGCGAGAACCGCGAGCCGGAGGAGATAGTCGACCGGCTCCAGCAACTGACGGTGGAGTTCGAAGAGATCGCTCTGCGCCAATCTCTACAGAAAATCAAAACTATCGGCGACGCCTTCATGGCGACGGCCGGTTTGCTGGAGCCGCTGGAAAATCCGGTTCTCAATTGTGTCCGGTGCGGCCTGGAGATGGTGGAAGCTACCAAGCGCACGAGCGCTCAATGGCAGGTGCGTGTCGGCATTCATGTTGGGCCGGTCGTGGCCGGAGTGGTCGGCCACCGACAATACTTGTACGATCTATGGGGCGACACGGTCAATACAGCGTCACGAATGGAAAGCAACGGCAGGCCAGGCGCCGTGACCCTCAGCAGGGAGGCCTGGCAGAGGGTCTGGCACCTCTACCGGGGAAGTTCTCTAGGATCGGTCGCGGTAAAGGGAAAGGGGTTGCTGGAAATTTTTATCATAGAAGGTCCGATCCCAGCGAATTTTCCTGAGAGGCCGGAAGGATGAGAAGTTTGGAGATTTCTGAAAGAGGTGGCACAGGAAAGCCGCGGAGCGGCGTTATTCGGTAGGCCCGGCCGTAAACCCGGATTATTCACAAACATTCAACTCAGAGGCCTAGCGCGGCAGGGCCGCAACCAAAACCTCAGGGACACGCGGACGCGGCGACACGGGGACACGTCGAGCGTAAGAATCTTTGCGGCCGGTAAAGAATTTAATGCTCAGTATTATATTACAGAGAACACAAAGGCGGCACAGAGGGCGCAGGGCTGAAGCTTGAAGTATGAAGACTGAAACATGTAAGAACACTCTGCCGTCTCGACGAGTCTTCATACTTCAAGCTTCAGCCCCGCTCTCTGTGCCACCTTTGTGCTCTCTGTGCCTTTGTGGTGAACGTTTTGTGAATAATCCAGGGTAAGGCCGGGATCATGATTCAAAAAGAACCGGAGCCCTCCTGAGGCGGGCGGCATTCGATATTTGCAACATTTGGTGGAAAGAGATATTCATTCTTGGCTCAATGTCGCCCGCCATAGGCGGGCTCTGATTCTATATTCTTCCCGTTCCCGCCCTGACGGGCGGGCCTACCCAATGGCGGCCCTACGGGCCTCCAACTGATCCGTTAGTGAGGCTAAATCATGAGAGGAAAGAGTCTGTATTGCATTCTAATTCTCACCACGTTGTTGCTTCTGGCTTCGGCACGCAGTGCAAACTCTGCAGAGCGCATTCCGCTGGCGTCTCCGCCATGGAAAAGCGCGGCGCACGAGGCACTACTCAAGCTGCCCTTAAGCTTTGAGGTGAATCGCGGTCAGGCAGATGCCGCGGTCAAATATCTGGCTCGCGGCCTAAACTGTACCCTGCTGCTCACGGGCAACGGCGTGGTAATTGTTCCCAACGGGATTGCGAGAGATTCTTTGAGAGGCAAGTCCGGCTCGGCCGGTACGGTACGAATAAAATTTGTCGGGGCCAGTCGGCAGGCCACGCCGGTTGCGCTTGACCCGCAGAGCGGCAAGAGCAACTATTTTATCGGGAACAATTCCCATCGCTGGCGCACTGGTGTTCCACATTTTGGACGCGTCCTCTACCAAAACCTTTATCCAGGCATTGACTTGATACTTTACGGAAATCAGCGTCAGTTGGAGTACGACTTGGTTGTCGCTCCCGGAGCCGATCTTCGCGCAGTGCGCCTAATCTTTGAGGGAGCTGAGACCGTCAAGCTTGACTCTCAGGGCGACCTGGTTGCACGCGTTGACGGCTATGGCGAGATCCGGCAGCGCCGGCCGTGGATTTACCAGCAGGCAAATGGCATCCGGAAGAACGTTCCCGGTCGTTGCGTTGTAATCGGCAAGCGCGAAATCGGATATCAGATTGACGCTGACGCCTATGATGGCAGCAAACCGTTGATCGTCGATCCGGTGCTCAGCTATTCCACCTTCCTTGGGGGGAGAGGTCTCGAAGGCCCGAGCGGCATCGCCGTCGATGCAACAGGCAGCATCTATGTCACGGGTGCGACGAGTTCCACGAACTTCCCGACAGTCAACCCAATCCAAAGCAGCTATCGCGGCGGAGACTTGGGCGCAAGTGGAGGCGGAGACGTCTTTATCAGTAAATTCAACGCCACCGGTTCGGCTTTGGTGTATTCCACTTACCTGGGGGGCACGAGCACGGAATTTGGAGGTGGCATTGCGGTGGATACCTCCGGAAACGTCTATGTGTCCGGCGAAACACATTCAACGGATTTCCCGTTGGCCAATCCTATTCAGAATTCGCTCAAAGGCACTCAAGATATTTTTATCGCGAAGTTGAATGCTGCAGGTTCTGCTCTGATTTATTCCACTTATTTAGGAGGAAGCGGCGCGGAGTCTACTCGGAGCGTGGCCGTCGACTCTTCTGGAACGGCATACGTAGGCGGCTCCACCGACTCATCCGATTTTCCGGTAACTGCGAATTCTGCTCAGCGCAGTTATGGTGGCGGCGGCGACGCTTTTGTTGCCAAGCTGAATCCAGAGGGGACGCAGATCGTTTACGCCAGTTACGTAGGCGGAACCGGTTCCGAAATCAGAACGCCCGTTGCCATTACTGTGGATTCGGCAGGCAATGTTTTTGTCGTCGGCGGAACAACTTCCACCGACTTTCCTGCCGTAAATGCCTTGCAAGGAAAGTATGCCGGAGGAGTGAGCGATGGATTTGTTACGAAATTAAACGCGGCCGGCACTGCGTTCCTTTACTCCACCTACATCGGTGGAGATGGAGTCGACCTGGTAACCTGGATAGCGATCGATCCTGCCGGCAACATTTATCTGACTGGAGTCACAGACTCCACCAATTTCCCTACTGTAAATGCTTACCAGCCGCGTTTTGCCGGCGGCAGCGTTAGTTTGGGGAGCTTTGTGGCGGCCGACGGATTTGTAACCAAACTCGACCCGTCGGGATCATCCCTGGTCTACTCTTCGTATTTTGGTGGACCCGGTGCGGAGTTTGCGGCGTCTCTGGCGGTGGATGCTGTGGGCGCGGCATACATTGTCGGAATCACAACCTCAACCGATTTCCCTACTCGTGATCCGCTTCAACCGAGAAAGGGGTTTGCCGACGCATTCATTGCCAAGTTCGATCCTGCCGGCTCACTGAGCTATTCGACACCTCTTGGAGGAAACGATGTCGAACTGGCCACCAGCATCACGCTTGATTCGGCGGGCAATGTTTACGTGACCGGTGTAACCAACTCCACTGACTTTCCTACTGTTAACCCGGCCTTTGGGACTTTTGGCGGTGGAACTCCGTTCAACTTCTTTGGCGGAGACGCCTTCGTTAGCAAGATAGCCTCGACCGTTTCCGCTGGCATTTCCTCGCGCCAATTTACCATTGCCAATAAGGGAGGAGCTTCCCTGGTCACTCGAGGCTCCGGTCCGGCGACCGTCGGCTGGGCGCGAATTAGACCGGATGGGGGCAAGAGCACTCCGGCGGGCGTCGCTATTTTTGGGTTGACTCAGAACGGCATCCTGGTTAGCGAGGCGGGCGTTCCAGCTTCGCCGCTGATTCGTTCTGGCCGCATTTATGCCGAAATCAACGGCCCGGTCAATACCGGCTTGGCAATTGTCAACCCCAACGACGGCCCTGCTCGGATTAGCTTCTTTTTTACTGACCTCGCGGGAAAAGACTTTGGAACGGGCAGCGTGTTGATTCAGCCCCACCTACAAATCGCGAAGTTCCTCAATGAGGATCCGTTTAACGGTGGGAGTTCCGTTAGTGGAACGTTTACCTTCAGCTCGGACGTTCCCGTGTCGGTGATCGCTCTGCGCGGCTTTAACAACCAGCGCGGCGAGTTTCTGATTACTACGTTGCCCGTGACGGCATTGCCGGTGAATGTAGAGTTGCCGGGCTTGTTTCCTCATTTTGCCGATGGTGGAGGCTGGGTGACCCAAATCATACTGGTCAATCCCACCGATGAAACCATCAGCGGCACGGTGAACTTCTTCGGCCAGGGGAGCGCAGCGAGTCCAGGCGCGCCGCTCGAGATGACAATTGACGGCCAGACCGCCAGTTCATTTTCTTACACTCTGCCGCCAAGAAGCTCGCGGCGCCTGGCGACGTCGGGTTCGACAGGGGCCGCTCGGGCCGGTTCAGTCCGGATCATCCCCTCGGCGGGTAACAAGATGCCTTCGGGCCTGGGTGTATTCTCTTTTACGAATGCGAACATAACGGTGGCGGAGGCGGGAGTTCCTGGGATTCAACCAGCTAGAGCTTTTCGCATGTACGCTGAGTCAGCGGGGCCGGTCCAAACTGGGGTCGCCGTTGCCAACGCGTCGCCCAATCCGGTTGTCGTCAATTTTGAACTCACGACGCTTGCCGGCGATTCTTTAGGTCTGGCAGGCAGCTTCACCGTGCCCGGAGACGGGCAAGCGTCGAAATTCTTAGGCGAGATTTTCCAATCCTTGCAGCCTCCTTTCCAGGGAATACTTCGAATCTCTACGGCTTCGTCGTCCGGAATTTCCGTCGTCGGCTTGCGGGGACGGGTAAACGAGCGCGGAGATTTTCTGATTACAACCACGCCACCGGTCAATGAGGATGCGCCGCCGTCAAGCGCCGACTGGTTCTTTCCCCATTTTGCCAATGGTGGTGGCTACACAACACAATTCATTGTCTTCAGCGGTTCGCTGGATCAGGCCACGACGGGAATTCTGGAGTTCTTTACTCAGTCAGGCCAGCCGCTGGTATTGAGCCTGCGCTGACTGCCACAAAGAGAACAGAGCGAGGAGCGCCGCCGGATGGAATTGTGCTGCTGTGGCATGCCACGGCTCCTGGAGTGTCGTCTCAAAAAGATTAAACCACGGGGAACACTGGGGGCACGGGGGAGATAAGATTCTTTTATCGGCAACATCATAGGGCAATTGAGCGGTCGCTTCTGGTCCCCGTGTCCCCAGTGTTCCCCATGGTTCAAGTCTTTCTCTACGGAATAATCCTGAGTGTTGAACAACTCCAATTGAATAATTGAAAAACCAGAAGCAGCTTATAAGATACGGCATGTCGCGGCTCTGCCGCTCAATCAACGGACTCCCTTACCTTTGTTGCCACCGAAGTTCAGACCGTACTGCGGATTGTCTCGCTTCCCTGAGATCTTGATGGGTAGGACGGTTCCAGCTCCTGGCTTGGTAAAGAAAGGATCGACCACCTTCAGCATGATTGACTTCACGCCGGACACCGTCTGGGATACTTTGGCCTGCATGCGCAGGGTGCCATAAAAATCGAGTTGCTCGGTCGGCAACCCATAAGTTCCATCGAGCTTGACCAGAGCGCCGGGGATGCCAAACGAGAGATTGGACAACGTCATCACACCGTTCTTAAGGAGAAAGCGTCCTGCCATATTCGACATCACTCGGTCCCGTTTTTCCTCTTCGTCCTTTGGACGGCCGCGCGCGCGCCAGCTAAATTCTTCGAGTTTCTCCCGCACTCCCGCATTGGTGAACCGGCCGGAGCGAATGTCAAAGTTGCCGTCCAGACGGAGGCGCACCGGGATCTCCTGCTCTCCGGGAGGAAGAAGGAAATTCGTGTCGAATCGGATTCCGCCAATCAGAAAGGGCGGCTGCGATTTAACGGCCAGTCGAAGCAAGTCTTCAATGTGACCTTCCGAAACACTGACGCGTAGCTTGACCACCTTGCCTGCAATCCCGGAGACCTTCGTCACGCCTCCGCGCGCGACCAGCCGGGATCTGCCAATGCTTGCCTTCACTGGGTCGAGCAGCGTATCGCCGCTGGTACCGTCGACGACGCTGTTAAACTCCGTCCTCAGATGCACAGGATTGCCGCTGGTCACCACTCTGAAGTCCGGCGTATCGGTAGAGCCGCTTACTTGGATCCGCTCCAACACGCCCTGGTAGCTCCCCTCGGATGAAAGGCGGCCCGCAATGCCGTTGAAGACGGAAAGATCCGCGTCCTTGAACGTGTAATTTCCCGCCACAAACGTCTGCCCGGGATCGTCCTCTCTCCAAGGACCGAACTGGCCGCTGCTGTTGATCGCGCCGGGAGGTTTGGCGTTCTTTAGCTCGGCGACAAAATTCATCGGGCGGTCCATTCCCACTGACTTCAATTTGAGCCGATTGATCTCCCACACTAGAGGTTCATTATCGGCTTTCTCAGGAATGGTCATTAGAACAGCGCCGTCAGCATGGATCTCTTCGACGAAAAAAGGGTATCGGTCTCTCGGGTTGATGCTTCTCAAATGGCTCTCTCGGCGCTTGTTTGCTCGATCTTTTTGCCCCTCGTCGGGCTTGCCGCGTTTGGGCGGAATGAGAATCTTTAATTCCTCCATATGGACAGACCCGATGCGCACTGGTTTTCGCAGCAAGTCCCAAGGGGAAAGGTGCGCGGTGAGCTTCTTCATCGAAATCAAAGGTGGAATATCGGTCCTGCCCCGATAGTGAAGCTGCAGGTTGGAGGCCGCGATGCGGATGATGGGAAAAAGCGAGATCTGCAAATCTTCAAGCTCGACTTTGCTCTGGAAGCGCTTTTCGAGTTTGGCAACAACGGCAGCCCGCATCGCCGATCCGAGCCAATGCTCTGCCGAGGCTGCAGCCAGCACTCCGAGAGCCAGCACCCCGACAATTACAAATGCAAGAATGATGAAACCGCGTCTCATTCTTTTACCTTCTCATGACTGAGTACGCCATGCAAGCGGGGCTATTCACAAATTTTTGTCACATCTTGTTTTTTGGACAAGAAATTTAACCACCAAGGACACCAAGGGCACAAAGGCAGAATTCCAGTGTCTGACAAATCAGTCCTTGGTGACCTTGGTGTCCTTGGTGGTTAAAATGTGCGTGCACAATTTTGGTTCCGGCTTGGCCGCGCCCGTGTTCCCAGTGTTCCCCGTGGTTTCATTTACTCCTGACCTTCGACTTTCGACCTTCGACCTTCGACCTTTGCCTTGCGCCTTTCAGTGGGAATCAGACTCTCCACTCTATCAGCGGTTTGATCAGTTCCCTTTCCGGTTGCAGCCAGGAAGAAAAAATCTCAGTGATCGCGGAGTGAGGCACCGGATCGGCAATCCACGACGCGATGTCGATTTGCCCCTGCTCCATCTGCTGGATCACTTGCTGGAAATCGTTCCTCGTCGCATTGCGCGTTCCCAGCAGCGTCATTTCACGACCGTGAAAAAGCGGATCATGGAAAGTCACATCGCCCGGGAAATGTCCCACAAATATCAGCCTGCCGCCATGGGCGACAAAATTGAAGGCCGCCATCATAGATGGCGGGCTGCCGGTGCAATCGAAAACCGCTGTAGGTAAATCTCCTGCCAGGCTCGTTTGGATTTCTGCCAGAGGTTTTCCAGCCGCATTCAGGCAACAATCGATTTTCATTGTCTGGCGGCAGAAACGAAGCCGACTTTCGCTGATTTCCAAAACGATGACTCGTGCGCCGGCAGCTCGCGCGAACTCGATTACCCCCAGACCGATCGGACCGGCGCCCACAATCAAGACAACTTCTCCGGCTTCCACGTTAGCTCTTCGCACCGCGTGAGCGGCTACGCTGAGAGGCTCGACCAGAGCCAGCTGGTTGAAAGACAATTTCGCAGAGCGATGCAATTTGTCGATTGGGACCAGCATCTGCTCTCGCATGCCGCCATCCACATGAACTCCCAAAACGCGCAGATTGACGCAGCAATTCGGCTTTCCTCGGCGGCAGGCGATGCACCGGGCACAGTTCAGATAGGGTTCAACGGCGCACTGATCTCCAACTCTTAGATTTGCGCCGGCGTCGCCCAGCGCCACAATCTCAACGCAAAGCTCGTGGCCCAAAATCCTGGGGTATTCAAAAAAGGTCTGTTTTCCCTCGAAAGCATGCAAGTCGGTTCCGCACACTCCGACCCGGTGAACGCGCACCAACGCCTCCTCCAAACCGGGATCCGGCGGCCGTTCAATGTCGGTCCAGTGAAACTGGCCTGGCTTTTCAAGAATGATGGCTTTCATGATTTATTCTGACTGCTATCTTTTCTCGAGCACCCGAATTTCTTCTTCAAGCTTGCCGCTGTTCAGTTGGCTGGCGCGTTCGAAGGCCTGACGCGCCTCGGTGGATTGGCCGGCTGCTCTCAGAGCATGTCCCAGTTGGTAGTAAATGGCGGCTTCGTCGGGATTGATCTTTGCCGATTGCCTCAACAGGCCTACGGCCTCGGCGGGGTTCTTTAGTCGCAAGTTGGCTCTTGCCAGGTAGTAGAGAATGCTCCAGGAATCGGGTTGCAGCTCGCGGGCTTTTTCCAAGTAGGGAAGCGCTTCGAGGAAGTGCCGCTCTTCGATCAGGAGGCCGCCAATGAAATAATAAGCTTCGGCATCCCGAGGATCCTGCGCCAGAGCCAATTGGAAATGGCTGCGCGCCTCCGCACTCCGGCGCAGGCCAGTGTAAACCTTGCCAAGTTCGACATGCGTCCTGGGATAAGCTGGGTTCAACTCCAGGGTTTTTCGGAAAGAAGCGATGGCTTCGTCGGAGCGGCCGGCATCGGCATAGGCCTTTCCCAGAAGAAAGCTTGCCTGCGCCCGGCTGGCAGCGGCGGATATCATCTCCGCTAAGACTTGCTCGGACTTTTGCGTCTCATGCCGCTTCAAGTATGCAATTCCCAGCAGGAAGAGTACGCCGCTGTTGCGGGGGTCGGCGCCGCGCAATGACTCGAGAATGTTCACCGCCGAATCGACTTGTCCGGCATGCAACTGGCAGGTCGCCAGCAATTCCCGCGCTTGTGCTTGGCTGGGATCGATACTGACGACGCGCTCAAAATAAGGGAGCGCGCGGGCATACATCTCCTGCTTTACGTAAACCAGACCCAGGTTCAAAAGCACGCCTTTATCATCCGGGCTCAGCCGGAGCGCGCGTGTATAGATATCGGCTGCTTTGCCATATTGGTTTGTGCGGGCGTAAACGACACCCAAGTTTCCCAGCGCGCCAATATGGTCAGGTGAAGCCTGCAGGACCTGCAGAAAGCCTCGTTCGGCGGCAGCATAATTGCCGGAAGCAAGTGCCGCGACGGCTTGTTGGAAAGTTCTTTCAAGTGGGACTGCCTGGACGGCCAGCGAGAGTGCTATCAGCAAAGCACCATAGGTAGCTCTGGGAGAAGGGATCACGAAACGAAGATAAACCAGAAAGGCACCGAACAGGTAGAGATGTTTGTGTCGATCGGCTTTCTCGGCGAAAACTCTGTAGTACTATTTGGAGTACTATTTGGTGAAATCTTGCGCTTTCGACAAAAATTTGGCGTTGAAAAGCCGACCACGTTCACGAGCACACGTCAACGTCCACGCCTACGCCAACGAAAAATACACAATCGGTCACGATTGGATTGGTCGTAGTCGTGGACGTTGACGTGCTCGTGAACGTGACCGTGGTCGGCTTTTCGTCGCCCGCTTCGCGGGCTCCTAGAAGAAAACCTTCATCGCAAACTGGATGTTGCGCGGGTCTCGGGCGGCGCTGTTGGCCTGGCCCATTGTACCCACAGTCGCTTCGGTGACCGGCTGCCCGGGCTGCACCGCGCCGCTCAACCCAAGATTGATGCCGTACCACTGCGGGTGGTTGAAAACGTTGAATGTTTCAAAACGGAACTGAGTCCTGACTCGCTCATTGATGCGCGTATTCTTGAAAAGGGAAACGTCCCAGTTGTGAATGCCGGGTCCACGCAGAATTCCCTTTCCTGTGTTGCCCAAACTGCCATCCCTCGGGCGGCCAAAGGCGAGCGGGTTGAAATATCGCTCACGTGTTTTGTGCTCCGGATACAGGGGGCCACCCAGGTAGTCGGCGCGCACTCCTCCGCCTACCAGAGTTCCGGGATTTCCTGGGGAAGTCACCGTCAAAGGAAGGCCGGTCTGAAACCGCGTGATGCCGGTCAGTTCCCATCCATCCAGCAGCGTGCGGCCGAGTCCATTGTTAAACCATCGAGTGCCGGCCTGAGGCAGGTTGTAGACGTAGTCCATGTTAAGAATGTGTGCGCGGTCAAATCGCGCTGGTCCCCATTCGCGATGGCGATCCAAAAAGTATCCGATCGTCGTGTCATCGGTATCTACTTCGCTTAGAGACTTCGACCATGTGTAATTGGCATTGAAAGTGAAGGCTTGAGAGAAACGGCGGCTCACGCGAGCCTGCAATCCGTTATAGCTGCTGTTGCCGGCAAACTCGGTCAACAGGACATCCGTATAACCCTTGTACGGTCTGGCGGCATTGGTTACGTTGTTGTTCTGCGCCAGAATGTTCCCCGCCCCTATCGTGGCGCCGAGCGGGAGCTGGTTGACGTTTCTCCAGTACTGAAGATGTCTCACAACGTTGCCCGCGTAAGCGACATCGAGCGCTATTTGGCCGGGCAACTCATGCTGGATTCCCAAGGTCCAACTGTACAGCGTCGGCACTTTGCCTGTTTTGTCGATCGCTCGCAAAGATACCGGGAAGCGGACTCCGCTTGACACCAGCGCGGGCGACAGCGTGTCCAAATTACCGGCAAACAGCGAAGGTGTGTAAGCGAGCGGAGGATTCCCCAGGCCGTCAAAGTTATTCGTGTTCTGCCGGATTCGCTCAAAGAAAGTTCCGAAGCCGCCTCGAATCACAGTCTTATTATTTGCAAAGGGGGCATACGCGAACCCAAATCGAGGCGACACTTGATTCTTTCGATGCTGGATGCCTCCCAGCGGGAGCCCGTGTCCCTCCTCGACCATACCGTTAAAGGGATCTCCCGATCCGGGAACGATGGAGCCCTGCGTGAAACCGCGAGCCGTCTCAATCTTGACGGCTTTGTTCGGATCGTAGCGGTCCGGATCAAAATAATTCATGAGGAACTTGCCGCGCGTGTAGGTCGGTCCTAGATAAACGTAGCGGGCGCCATACTCGAGCATCAGCTTTCGATTTACTCTCCAACTGTCCTGTCCGTAAAACTCCGTGCCGAAGAAACGGAATGCCCCGTAAAAGACGCCGTTGCTCTGGGCGTAGCTCGTATAGTTTCCCAGCAACAGGTTGGCCAGGCCGTTGTTGGAGTCGTTTGGGTTGTCTCGGTTGGAGCCGAACTGAAATGTCCCCGCGTCGGTCCATGCCGGCTGCTGGCCGTTATCGTTCATGTTGAAAAACAGACCGGTCTTGAAGGCATGCGCGCCGGCCGTCTTGATAACATTGTCCGTCCAGGCGAATGTTTTGCCTTCGCTGCGCCAGTCGGAAGCAAAACCGCCGAAATCACAGCTCCCCAGGGCGCAGTTGAATCGCGGAAATTTGTTTCTAACGTTCGCATTGGGAAAAATCTGTTTGTACTGGAAACCAAGCTTGTCCAGGTCGTAGGTGGCTGGATCGGTGCCTTCTTTTACATCGACCAACTGGGTCAGATGATTGTAGGCAAAGATGAACTCATTGTTCAGCGAAGGAGAAATAATGTTGACCAGATTCCAGGACCAACTTGCCCCCGGCTTTTGACGAAACATCGGGTAGACGGGATAAGGAGTGGAGCCGAAAATCCCCAGGCCGCGGCTCTCATTCTGCGAGTCATCAACCCAGCGAAAGAAGAAGCTGGTGTTGGGGCTCTGGTGCCAGTCGACTCGGAGCGTCTTCTGATCCTTATCCAAAGTGTGGCTGTCGCCTATGGGAACGCGCAGTAACTCCGGGTTGACGCCCGGCGGCTGAGTCCCCTTGGAGCGATCGATGGCATTCAGAATCTTAAGAAAAGCGAGCGCATTTCGATTCCACTGCGCCTGGGGAACGATATTGTTGGGAAACGGGACCCCCCCGGTGATATTGCCATTAGCATCGCGTGTAATTGTGCCGGGCTGGAAAACCGTTCCCACCTGGAAGTTGGTGCCGGCGATGTTTCCCGACCGCAGCATTCTTGTGAAATCACCTCGGAGAAGATCTGGATGTGGTATGTCAACGAAAGACCCACCATTGGGTTCAATGCCGCGGGTCCCTTCGTAATTAAAAAAGAAAAAGAGTCGTTTGTTGTCTCGGCTGGACACATTGCGCAGAAAGATCGGACCGCCGATGTTGCCTCCGAACTGGTTTAAGCGGAGCCGCAGTCTTGTCTGGTCGAAAGGCCTTCGGGCATCCAGCGCCTCATTGCGGAAAAATTCGTATACCGTTCCATGAAAGTCGCTGCCGCCGCTTCTGGTATTGGCGGCGATCAGGATCCCGGGATTGCGCCCGTATTCGGCGTTGAAGGTACTGTGCTGCAGCTTAAACTCGCCGACTGCCTCCAGACTTATTTGTGTATATTGTCCATCATTGGCCCCGACGTCGGTATTGATGGCGCCGTCCATGTAAACGTTGTTCATGCTGCCGCGGGTTCCGTTGACGTTAAATCCATCGGTGGAATTGAAGCTGAGCTGGAAATCACGCTGCGCGTTGGTCGAAACACCAGGCAGCGTCTTGATCAGGGAGGCAAAGTCTCTGCCGTTCAAACTAAGCTCGGTAATCTGACTGGACGTAACGACGAATGATTTCTGGGCGGTGGCCGTCTCCACCAGCGGAACCTGAGTTTCGACCACTTTGACTGTCTCGGAAACTTCCCCGAGTTGAAGCTGGAGATTTCCGAGATTCATTTTCTGGTTAGGATCGAGCACCAGACCTTTCCGCTCCAGGATCTTGAAACCGGTTAACTCGACTCGAACCGTATAGCGTCCCGGCTGCAGCGAAGGGAGCTGAAAGATACCGTCGTCTCCGGAAAGAACTTCCCGCACCAGGAGTCGTTTGTTTTCATCGATGGCCATGACCTTCGTGCCTGGAATGACAGCCCCCTGACTGTCCACTACCGTGCCTTGAATTTCCCCGCTCTGGGCAAGGGCCGCGGGCATAACTACGACAACAAGCAAGCTGAAGATCAAAGCAAATCGCTTCGATTGATTCGACATTTCGACTCCTTTGGATAAAAGCGGCCGGTTGATTTCAAGCAGAAGCTTAGGCATTTATAAGATAAAAGGGAAGTGACTTGTTTTAAATGATCGTTAACCGGAGGTTAAAGCTTGAAAGGGAGTTGACGAAGCGTTTGTACTCACACTGTGCAGCCACCCTGTAATGGCGATGGGACGCCTGCGCTGGGCTTGTCCCAGCGCAGCGAGAGATTGTTCACCAGCATAGAATTTCCCGAAAACGTCGGCCTCCACCGGCCTCCTGCCGGTGGATCCAAGATCGCTCACTATGGTTTGGAACTCCACCCACAAATTGCTAGCGACATTGCCGTCCATTTTCCATATTAAGAGCCCGTCTGTTAGTAGAAAATCCTAGCCCCACCGGCACGAGGTCGGTGGAGGCTGAGTTATTTTATTTTTGTGCTTTCTAGTGAACAATCTTCTGCCCCGCTGGGGCAAGCCCAGCGGAGGCATCAAATGTCCAAACTCCAGCACGTCAAGGTTCACGAAAACGTACGGTGGTCACGTCAACGAATTCAAAATTCCGTCCCGGGCGGTGTAGTTACGAGGTATTCTTCGTCAGCGTGGACTTCGCCGTGGTCGTTGATGTGCTCGCGCACGTGATCGTGGACGTGAACGGCTTTCTTAGCTGGGCCTACCGTGCTACCCCTCTGCGGTCTATGTAAAAAATCCCGTCATTCGTACGGAATATGCAACCCCTTCATGATCCCCTTCATGTAACCGATGGCGAAGAGCTTGCCCAGCATCGCATACCCGGGGTTGTCGTTGGATTCACCTTCCATGGTCGGGGCATGGTCCGGCCGTATCGGCCCGGCAAAGCCGCACTCATGATAGACCTGAAGCATTCTGACCATGTCCGTCGGGCCATTGTCGTGGAAGGTTTCGCGGAAGTGCTCGCGGTTCCCTTCGATGTCGCGGAAGTGCACGAAGAAAATCTTCTTCTGGCTGCACCATTCCCTGGCCAGCGCCTCGATGTCTTCGCCCATTGCCTTGAAATTCGCCTGACAGAACGTGATGCCGTTTACCGGACTTGGCACGATTTTTAGAACGCGGCGATAATTGGCCGCGCTGGTCAGAATGCGCCTGATCCCGCGCAGCGGCGAGATGGGAGGATCGTCCGGGTGCAACGCCATTTGAACGCCGGCCTTTTCCGCGATGGGGATGACTGCCTTCAAAAAATACTCAATGTTCTGCCAGATTTTTTCCTCGCCGACCTCACCCCATTTTGTCAGTCCTTGATTCTGAGCAACGCGGTTGTCGAATTCACTGACCAGCGCGCCACCACGCTCTACAACATTGACGTTTGTGCGATACCAACCGAGGCCTGCCATAAAGTTATAGCAGACCATCGGGATTTCCACTTTTGCCAGCGCCTCGATCGCCGCCCGGTAGTTTTCGATCTCTTCATCGCGTCCGGGCAATCCGAGCTTGATTTTCTCGGCCGGCACCGGGTGGCTTTCGACGCCCGCGATAGCTAGCCCGGCTGCGTTAAAATCAGCTTTGATTTTTGTCAGGGTCTTTACGTATTCGTCCCGTGGGATTTTGCTCAACGCGTCGCTCACGCTCACGATCGCATGAGTCAAGCCGATTTGATGTGCCAGCTTCAATCTCTGGTCTTGACCAGGGCTGAACAATTCAGCGAGTTGAATCGCTCCCCGATTGGAAGTTGTTGCTTTCCGCGCTTGCATTTCTGAGTCAGAGAGGGCGCGCGGCGCCGAGCCCGCGCCTGCTCCGGCTAACATGCCACTGTCCCCTGGATGTAATCCCGTCGTGTCATTTTGGCCATTGGTGTAAGCCTCCCATGAGCCGCGTGGCTTCCGGTCGCGTCTCATAACAAGAGATGGTACCAGATGTCATAGCAGAGTCTTATGAAAAGCCGACGACGATCACGTTCACGCTCGCGTCCACGACTACGCTCACCATTAACGACGACAGTCGTCCACGTAATCGTGTTTGTTCCAATCCTAGGAACCGACTGAGCCGCGCGCGTAAGCAAGCGGACTCTCAATGTAGCACTTCTGCATCATTGTCAAAACGCGAGTGACTTTT
>DASYPF010000371.1:0-6882 GCA_036006905.1 Acidobacteriota bacterium | reverse complement strand
ATCCTCCGTGACCTCTGTGGCTCTGTGGTGAAAAACTCAGTGGTAAATCACAACAGAGCCACAGAGAACACCAAGGTTTCACAGAGAAAATGGATTTGGGGCAACACGCCCTGACGCCCTGGGCTACAATTCTTTACGCCGCTGCGCGGCGGACACAAAACTACCACTTTGAAAACCCTTCTCCACATTTCCAAAGACGCTTTTCTTGATTGGCGAAAACACAACGCCCATCGGCTGGGCGCCGCAATTGCCTATTACGCCTTGTTTTCGATTGCACCTTTGCTGCTATTTGCAATAGCCATCGGCGCTATCTTGTTCGGAAGGCAGTCAGCACAGAGCTACATTGTCGGCCAGATTCAAAGCGTGATGGGTCAGTCGAGCGCTCAGGCCATCCAGGGAATGATTGGAAATGCCCGCAGACCTGCCTCCGGTGTAATAGCCACTAGTTTCGGTGCGGTGATTCTTCTGCTGGGAGCTTCGGGCGTATTCAGCGAACTGCAGGACGCGCTCAATAGGATTTGGGATGTCGACCCGAGGCCTAGGCGGAGCATTCTGAGAATCATCAAAGATCGTTTCCTCACTTTTGCCATGGTGCTGGCCATTGGTTTTTTGCTGCTGGTATCAGTGGTCGCCAGCACGGTGCTTACAGCTATGGGTAAATTCCTCGTCGGACCGCTGCCCGATTCCCAATACTTACTTCAGGCCTCCAACTTCATACTTCCATTTGGGGTGATCACAGTTCTGTTCGCTATGGTCTACAAAATCCTGCCGGAAACGCGCATCCGCTGGCGCGATGTGTGGCTGGGAGCCGCCGTTGGATCGTTCTTGTTCACCGTCGGTAAATCGCTTATCGGATTGTACCTTGCCAAAAGCGGCATCGCCTCGACCTACGGCGCCGCCGGCTCGCTTGTAGTTATTCTCGTCTGGGTTTACTGGTCGACGCAGATTCTTCTCTATGGAGCAGAATTCGCCCAAGTTTATTCGCGGCGCCACGGAACGCAGGCGGCAAGTAAAGAGATATCCGAAGGGGGTCAAGCCCCGCACTAACGCGCGGAGCCGCTCACCGATATGTCAGAGCCCGGAGCGTAAGCGACGGGTCCCGCCCACGTGACAATCTGCGGGACCCGTCGCTTAGAACCTGTGAAAAAATACTGAGCCGCGCGCGTAAGCAAGCGGACTCTCGTCGGAGGGTCCGCTCCCTAACGGTCGCGGCTCGGATTTTTTCACAGATTCTTACGCTCCGGGCTCTGCCGTGGGTGGCGCCTGTCGCCCCGGGAAATGTCCAAACTCGAGGGCACGCCATAGGAGCGCCAAAGCGCCGCATAGCGGCCTCTGACTTTAGCCCGGCCTTTCAAGGCCGGGAATCTCAAGACAACGAAAACAGCTCGTCGTGTAGCGACGATTTGATTCAAGCCGGGCTCAATCGTCGCTACGCGCCTTCGGCGCTCTGATTCTATATTCTTCCTAATCCCGGCCTTACGGCCGGGTCTACCCAATGGCGGTCCTACGGGCCTCCGCCTACCGTTATTTTTTAAAAAATCATAAGGGCTGGCCTAATAGCCCTGCGGGAAAGGCCGCTGAAGCGGGCCGGGCCCTTCGGGCCTCCAATTCCATGTTATTTAGAGCGAAAAATTTATGAATAATTCAGGCCACGAGTCGCCGTACTGATTTTTTCTCACGTTCTTACTCGACTGGAGGCTGATCGCTGATCACTGATGGCTGCGAGGTCACTCCAGTACCTCGCGCAGTTTCTCGATCAGTGCCTCTGCCTGATAAGGCTTATGAATAAAGCCGGCAAGACCTTCTCCGGCAAATCGGTTTGCTGTGTTCTCCGCGTCGTAACCACTGGAGAGGATGACTTGCGCGTCGGCCTGGATACGGCGTATCTCGCGGAATGTTTCTTCGCCATTCATGTGCGGCATGGTCATGTCCAGCAACACAGCCACGATTTCCTTTGAGTGCTTGCGGAAGACCTCCACGCCTTCGCGGCCGTCATGAGCAGCCAGTACTACAAAACCTGACTCTTCTAATATCGATCTGGCCGCATCCCTCACGCCCTCTTCGTCGTCCACCACGAGAACTGTTCCGCTCCCCTGCCATGATTTCCTCTGCTGCGCGGTGACGGCGCGTTCCTGTTCCGGCTCTTCTGTGCAAGGGAATAGAACCCTAAACGTGGTGCCACGTCCAGGCTCTGCATCGACTCTAATCGTTCCCCGATGCCCACGGACGATACCCAGGACAGCTGCCAAGCCCAGCCCACGCCCCGGGAATTTAGTGGTGAAAAAGGGATCGAAGATCTTCCCCTTGGTTTCCGCGTCCATCCCTGACCCGGAATCCGCAATTTCAAGATAGACGTATTTGTCTTTCGCTAGATCGCCGACTTGGTGGTTCTCTGAAAGATAGGCCCGATCGGCCTCCTCGACTCCGGTGCGGACACTGATTACTCCAGTTTTGTCACCCAGCGCCTCCGACGCATTGGTGATCAGGTTCATGATGACTTGCCGGAGCTGCGTGGCATCCGCCTGGATTGCTGGAAGATCTGGCCGAAAATCATATTTGAGGATAGCCTTTTTGGAAATTATGCTTTCAAGCAAATCCGCGATCTCTTCGACCACTTGAGAGAGATCCAGCGGCTGCATCTCAAGCTTGCCCTTGCCGGTATAGGCCAGTAAATGATTGGTAAGCTCCGCCGCCCGAGTGGCCGCCCTCTCGATGCGTTCGATGTTCTTTCGGTCGCGTGACTGTGGCGGTATATGCCGCAGCGCCAGGTCCACATTGGCGATGATGATTTGCAGCAAATTGTTGAAATCATGCGCGATTCCTCCGGCCAGGACGCCCAGACTTTCCAGCTTCTGCGCCTGATACATTTGCGCTTCCATCTGCCGGCGTTCTTCGTCGGCGCGCTCACGTTCTCTGATTTCCAGTTTCAATTGTTCATTGGCTTCTGCCAGGTCAGCCGTGCGCTCCCGAATCCGCTGCTCTAGTCCCTCATAGGCCCTCTGCAGCACTTCCTCGGCCTGCTTTCGTTCTGTAATATCCTGAACCGTCGACCGAATTCCAACAACGTGTCCGTCGGCATCCCGAAGCAGCCGATCCTGGACTAAAATCTGGACGGGCGTCCCATCTTTCCTGATAAACGTACGCTCGAAAGGAGCGAGGCGCTGGCGCCCCGCAATCTTCGCGGCAACCGCCTCGCGCGAAGTGTCACGCTGCTGGATGAATTCCCATGCGTAATGGTCCAGCATTTCCTCAGCGCTGTAACCAAGCATCGCAAGCTCGGTCCGATTCACACGGATAATACGTCCCTCGGCATCGATTTCGTGATAGCCCACCGGGGCATCATCGAACAGATCGCGGAATCTAAATTCACTGTGGCGGAGCGCTTCCTCAGCTCTTTGGCGGTTAGATTCCAGTTTTTTCAGCTTGGCGAGCTGGCGGCGCAGCTTTTCCAACTCTTTGAGCAGTCGCGCTTTTGATTTATCTTCCTCTCTCATTTGAATTGCATTTCAAAGTCTGAGCCGAGTCTCTTGTGGGAACGCGGAATCTGTGACAAGTTTAAAATCATCATGGGGCTAAAGCGACACAATTTTTTTTGTCACAAGCGTTCTCTTCTACGGCCATGCGGCATCCAAGTCTGGACCCCTTGGGGGACAGAGGGTCTGTCCCAGCCCGCCGTAGGCGGGCGTGGCAAGGCTGCGCCTCACCACGGGCAGAGCGTCTGTCCCCAGATTTCCTTAAGGCAGTCTCTCCCCCAATTTCAGCAACAGACATCACCTTTGTGGGTTGTCGCTCCTGTCCTCCGTCGGCCTCGGCAGCTCTGGGGCTGTGTTATACTTTTTGCTATTACTCCCAGGAGCCCTATGAAACTCGGAACTGTCTTGACGTGTGCGATCCTGCTGGCGCTGGCCACAGTTGCGTTCGCGCAGGATAAGGTTTCTGGTACGCTGCAATGCGCCAAAGCTGACCCGCAGTATTCGATTACCGTGGGAGACCGGCCCAATCATTCTTTCATGATCGGGCAGAACGAATGCACCTGGACTAAGCCGATGGAAATTGCGGGAACACAAAGCAAGGAGCACGTGAGTACGGCCTCATACGATATCACTGGCGACAAGTCGACTGAGCGTGGCTATGCGTTAATCAGCATGGCCAGCGGAGACAAGACCCGCGCCAGTTGGCAGGGCTCCTCCACGATGAAGGAAGGGCAGCTCCAGAGCGGAGAAGGAAAATGGAGCTTTAGTACCGGCACCGGCAAACTCAGAGGCATCAAGGGAAAAGGAACCTACAAGTGCCAGGGCACTGCAGGCGGCGCCTTCACCTGCGACGTTGAGGGCGAATACCAAGTACCCAAAAAGTAGCGAGAGACGCCTCGGAAAATTTCCGAGTTGCGTCGGCCGGGCAAACAAATCATGTTCGGATCTCCTTCCCAAGTACGCTTACGGCAGTGGGCCCACATGGCGGCCAGTGTTCTTCTAGTCACCTGCTACCGGGAAGCCTATGCCGTCGGAGTATCTTCCGATCCAGCACTGCTGACAGATGTGACCGTCACAATCAGTCCCACCAGTGCCGGCTTGATTAGAGGTGGAACCCAGCAGTTTACCGCCACCGTAACGGGTGCCACAAACACAGCGCTGGTCTGGTCGACAAACGGGGGCACGATCAGTAATAGTGGACTTTACACGGCACCTCAAGCACCAGGAATTTTCAGGGTTACGGCCACCAGTGTCGCAGACCAAAGCAAGACGGCCACTGCATCCGTCACAGTAACAAACTACGAGCAACTGCAAGCACAAAGTTGCGACCGCGAATCTTCTCTGCGTTCGCTTGAAGGCGCGACGACCAGCTCCATCGAATTCGTCAACTTCTCCTCTCAGGCAATACAAATATATTGGTTGGATTACAACGGCCGGCGCCAGTTTTACAACACCCTGCAACCACGTGAAAGCTATGTCCAAGCGACCTTTCTGACCCATCCTTGGCTGGTGACAGATTTGAACCGCCAGTGCCTTGGTATCTACTTACCCACCTCGAAGCCAGCCACCGCTGCAACTATCGAGATCAGCGCATCCTTGCCGACGCCCGTTGACACATCGGTCATCACTACGTTTGCCGGAGGTTTCATCGGCGATAATGCGCCAGCTACTCTGGCAGCGCTGGCTTTTCCCCGCTATATGGCTTTGGATGTAACCGGAAATCTGTTTGTATCGGATTCGATCCATAACCGCATCCGCAAGATAGATCCCTCCGGCACCATCACGACGGTTGTCGGTACGGGTTTGTCCGGCTACAGTGGCGATGGAGGCCCTCCCACTTCCGCAATGCTGAACTTTCCCGCAGGAATTGCCTTCGATCCCCTAGGAAATTTGATGATTGCGGACAGCGAAAACAACGTCATTCGAAAAGTGAGTAACTCCGGAGTAATTACCACAATCGCAGGGAAAGGGATCAGAGGTTACAGTGGAGATGGGGGCCCAGCAATTTCGGCAAGTTTGAATGGACCAATCGGGATCGCCTTCGACTCAGCGGGCAATCTTTATTTTGCGGACAGCGAAAATAACGTGGTGCGCAAAATAAGCACTTTAGGAATCATGACTACTGTGGCTGGAAGTGGCACGCCGGGTTTCAGCGGCGATGGCGGTCCTGCAGCAGTTGCGAAACTGAATTTTCCGCGAAGCGTGCGGGTTGATTCGCGCGGCAATCTCGTCGTGATTGACGCAGGCAACCACCGCGTACGCAAGGTGGACGGCACCGGCATCATCACGACTTTGGCTGGCAATGGTCTCGCGGACTTCAGCGGTGATGGCGGTTCTGCCATCGGCGCCGCTATCGGCAATCCAAGGGGCGTAGCTTTCGATCCCAACGGAAACCTTCTAATCAGCAATGCGGGAAGCGGTCGCGTGCGGCGAGTAGACGCTTCTGGCATTATTACTACAATAGCCGGCTCCGCCACTGGCTTTAACGGTGATGGCAAACCGGCGCTTTCCACGTGGTTTGCCTTCGTATCGGATATTCTGTTTGACCCGGGCGGCAATATGTTCTTAACGGATTCAGGGAATGCTCGCATCAGGAAGGTCAGCCCCTCGGGAATCGTGACTACGATGGCAGGCGGATTTGTGGGTGACGGGGGCCCGGCAACTTCTTCAAATCTCAACGCCCCGGAGGATATAAAGGTCGATACCCTGGGCAATCTTTATGTCGCCGACACCGACCATCACCGGGTTCGCAGGATAGATGCCTCAGGAAGAATCTCCACGGTTGCCGGCACCGGAATTTCCGGATTTGCCGGCGATGGAGGCCCCGCCACTTCCGCGAGCCTCTACTTTCCGCTTGGTGTGGCGGCTGACGGGAACAGGAATGTTTTCATCGCAGATGACGTTTACATTCGGAAGGTTGATCCATCAGGAGTCATCAGAACCATCGCGGGAAACGGTGCTTATGGTTACAGCGGTGACGGCGGGCTGGCAACCTCAGCCAGTCTGCGCACTCCGTCTTCCGTGGCGATTGACGGCTTCGGCAACGTTTATTTCGCCGATCAGGACAGCTGCGTCGTTCGAAGGATTCTCGGCTCGGGGATCATCGAGACGGTCGCCGGCAACGGAAAGTGTGGATTTGGCGGCGACGGCGGAACGGCCATCTCAGCGATGTTGGATGGGCCAGCCGGCATCACTTTAGATTCAATCGGGAATCTCTACGTCGCTGACACCAACAATCACCGCGTTCGAAAGGTTAATATGTCGGGTGTTATCGCCACCCTTGCCGGCCGCGGGATTTCGGGATTTAGCGGAGACGGAGCTGCGGCGGCATCGGCGAGCCTGTCCTTCCCCGCCGGCGTGGCGCTGGACTCCATGGGAAATCTGTATATCGCGGATAACGGAAATTCTC
>DASYPF010000370.1:0-7108 GCA_036006905.1 Acidobacteriota bacterium | reverse complement strand
CGCCATTTGCTGCACTCTTCGAATGATGTCAGCCGTCTCTTTCTCCTCAGGCAGTATGTGCCGCAGGTTTTCCAAACGTTCTCGCTGTGTGGCGATTTCCTGCTTGAACTGCGGAAGCCTGGCTTCCACGATCTGACCCTTTTGAACTTCGTTAAGCAGAGCGGAAATACGGTCGTCGAGAACCTTGACTTCCGCGCGCTTGGGAAGGACGAAATAGAGGTAAAAGACGTAGCCCAGGCCAATCAACACCACGGCAATCATCATCACCTGGGTGCGGAAAGGCAGATTTGCAAGTTTTGAATCTTTTAGAGCCATATTATTTCGTGCCGCAATTCAACTCAAACTTGATGGCCGGTTCTTCTTCCTGCCAATAAACAAGTTCTACTGATTTAAAGGAGCGACTCCTGCTGAGGTTGGCAATAAAGTCGGCGATGGAAGGAACATCGAAAGCTCTCCCTTCCAGCTTTACCTTGGAGCCATTCTGGACCATGTTGGTGAGCCACAGCGTGGGGCGATCGGGAACGCTATTTACGACGCTCTCCATGAGGTTCACCGGGCCGGTCTGGTTAAGCTTCAGACGTTCAATGATTGAAATGCGCCCCTCGAGCATCTTTTTCTGCTTTTCGAATTGCGTCACCTGTCTCTGCACGTCGGCAAGCCGCTGCGCCTCCCGGTCCAGCTTCTCCGACCGTTCCCGTTTAGTGTTGATCTCGGACGAAAGCTGCCACCACCAAAATCCCATGCCGAGGAGAGTGACACAAAATAGCACTATAGCGATCAGCCCAACGTTGGGCCTCTCGGGGGTAAGGACACCGCCGGTTGCAACATTCTGACGAAGTAAGTTAATACGAATCATGTCTTCTCTTATCTATTCGTTTGCTATTCGCAGTGCCAGTCCCACTGCCACCGCCATGTCGGGTGCAATGGTGTCCAGGTAGTTGCGAGTGAGTCCGCCGGGCAACTGTTTGATTGCCCGAAATGAGTCAAATATTTCCACGGGAATCTGCAGTTTCTCCTGAAAGTGTTCTTTCAGTCCGGGTATGTGGCAGCCGCCGCCTGAAAGATACAGCTTGCTGATATCGAACGTGGAAGAAGTGGCTTTAAAGTAGTCCACGGTCTTCTGAATTTCCAGCGCCAGGATCTCAGAAACTGTCCGCAGGATTTTCTCAGCCTGCTGGCGTTCCATGTCGTCGCGAAAATCGGCGCGCGTCAATCGTTCCGCCTCTTCCTGTGTTACTTGCATGTCTTTCTGGAAGAAATCCGAGTAGTGATTGCCGCCAATGGTAATGTCTCGGGTGAAAATAAACTCGGCGCCGCGCAGTACATTCAGTGTCATGGTGCTGGCGCCCACATCGAGCAACGCCACCACAGTTTCGGCGTCAGGCTGGTAGTTGAGTTCATACGCGTTTTGCAGGGCAAATGCATCCACGTCAACCACCACCGGAACTTTTCCAGCCATCGAGATCACGCTGGTCTGATCGGTGATTTTTTCCTTCTTTACCGCCACCAGGATGATGTCCATGTTTCCGGCTGCAGGATTCTCTTTGAGGATGTGGTAATCGATGTGGACATCAGAAATCTCAAAAGGGATGTACTGTTCTGCCTCCCACTGGATCGACTCGTCGAGTTCTTCGGGAGTCTGCAGCGGGACGGTGACTTTCTTGACGATCACCGAATGGCCTGAAAGGGACGTTGCGATCCGGCGGTTCTTGATCTGCTTTTCTTTGAAAATCTTCGTTATGGCGTCGGCCACCGGCAGTTTTGAAATGATAGAGCCGTCCACGATGGCGTCCGAGGGCAACCGCTCCATTCCCAGGCTGCTCAATGCAAACTCGCCGTTTTTGATTTCCCGCAGCTCCACCGCTTTTACGACGGCAGATCCGATATCCAATCCAACCAATTGCTTATTTCGTGACAGCATTTATTTAGTCCGAGAAAGTGGGCTAGCCCCTTGGGTTGCGGCGTGCCCGAATGCCAATCACCACTTCGCGTGGCCGCAGACAAACGGTCGCCAAAATGGCTACTAGGATACAGATTGTCAGAGACATGCGCAAAAGGATAATGGAAGATTCCGCGTTTTGCTGTGACCTCACTCACAGCCTTTCCCCGCCATAAGATATTGTCTCTTCGGTATTTTTCGATGGCTCGGAGGCAGTCTCCACAGTGCGGAAATTGTGGGAAGAAACGCGTTGACACTGTATTTTTTTTTCTGTAGTTTAGGTATTTTGCCTGATTTCAGCAGGGTCAGTGTGTCGAAAGCGAAATGAAGACTTACCTTCCTCGAGTTGACGATTTGCGCAAGGAACGCCACTGGTATGTCGTGGATGCGGAAGGAGTAGTTCTGGGCCGCCTGGCGAGTCGAGTGGCCGCTTTGTTGATGGGTAAAGATCGCACGTGTTATACTCCGTTCTTCGATACAGGGGCATTCGTCATAGTTGTCAATGCCAGTAAAGTTCGGCTTACCGGCCGTAAGCTGGACCAAAAGATCTACCATCGTCACAGCGGAATTCCTGGCGGATTGAAGGCAGTCTCTGCTCGCGACCTGCTGGCACGATTTCCCGAAAGGGTCATCGAAGAAGCGATCACGGGCATGCTTCCGAAAAACAAATTGGGCAAAACTATGGCCCGCAAACTGAAAGTTTATCGAGACAGCCAACATCCGCACCAGGCGCAAAAGCCGGTCCCCTTGCAGGCCTAGAGTCAGAAAAGGAGCATCTGTTTGGAGAAAATCCAATATTACGGCACGGGTCGCCGCAAGAGTTCTACCGCCCGAGTCTTTCTGATGCCGGGCAGCGGCGAAATCGTTGTAAATCGTTCCGACGTGGCTGAGTACTTTCGGAATGAAACCCAGCGCATGATCCTCAAACAGCCACTCATCATCACCGAAAATCTGGGAAAATTTGATATTCATGCCAACGTGGCTGGTGGTGGTGTTTCCGGCCAGGCGAGCGCAGTGCGCCTGGGAATCACGAGGGCTTTGTTGGATTTCAACAGCGAATTAAGGCCCCGCTTGAAAAAAGCCGGCCTGCTGACGCGCGACCCTCGCATCAAAGAGCGAAAAAAATACGGACAGAAGGGTGCGCGCAAGAGATTTCAGTTTTCGAAACGATAACATCTCGGATACAGGAGGATTTGTTTGGCTGCGATTTCAATGAAACAGCTTCTGGAGGCGGGAGTTCATTTCGGCCACCAGACGAAGCGTTGGAACCCCAAAATGAAGCCGTACATATTTGGGGAACGCAACGGCATTTATATTATCGACCTGCAGAAAACCATTAAGCTTTTTAAAGAAGCTGTCGATTTTGTCACCGAAGCAGCCGCACACGGGAAAAACATTCTCTTTGTAGGAACCAAACGTCAAGCACAGGAGGCAATCGCTGAAGAGGCGCTGCGCTGCGGCATGTACTACGTAAACAACCGCTGGCTGGGCGGGCTGCTCACCAATTTCGCCACCATTCAGAACAGCATCAAACGCTTCAAAGAACTGGAAGTCATGAAGGCCAACGGCCACTACGAGAAGCTTTCAAAGAAGGAAATGGCCCGCCTGGAGCGTGAGCGAAAGCAGCTTGAGAAGAACCTGCTCGGCATCCGCGACATGCCGGGGCTCCCCGATGTTCTGTTTGTCATCGACTCCAAGAAAGAAAGCATCGCGGTTAAAGAAGCGAAGAAACTCGGAATCCCCATCGTTGCGGTGGTCGACACTAATTGTGACCCACAAGATGTAGACTTCGTGATTCCAGGTAATGATGACGCGCTACGCGCCGTGCGGCTTTTTACAGCAACCGTTGCCGACGCGATCATCGCCGGACAGCAGATGCACCAAATGCGTCGGGAGATGGAGGCTAAGGACGCTGAGGAGTCCGCGGCGGCGGCAGAAGCGGCAAAAACAGCGGTGGCCGCGCCCCAGTTTGAAATTGACGAGACACAGTCGATGGAACAGGCGGATGATGTGGCCCACTTAGAATCGGGAAAAGACAAAGGTGCCGGCCGCCGCCCCGCAGAAAGGAAAGCGACGTCGCGCGAAGACGCTTCTACTCCGTCTGTAGAGCCGGTAAACGACGTTCCCATCGAAACCGAGTCATAACCTGCAGGCTAGGTAGCGTTCACTCCTCGGCCTTTCGAAATTCGGTCGGACAGAGTTTCGAAAGGCTATTTTTTTGTCGAAAAATTTTCAGTAATCATTAATGTGGAGGTTAACTTATGGCAATTGCAGCCGAGCAGGTAAAACAGTTGCGCGATAAGACGGGCGCGGGCTTCATGGAATGCAAATGGGCGCTCGAAGCAGCCGGCGGCAATATCGAAGAAGCCATCACCATTCTTCGTAAAAAGGGGCTCGCCATTGCGGCAAAAAAGGCCGGTCGCATCGCCAAGGACGGGCTGGTGGGGGCACTCCTGGTGGATGGAAAGAAGGTAGGAGTACTGGTGGAAGTAAACTGCGAAACCGACTTTGTCGCCAAGACGGATGAGTTTAAGAATCTGGTGAAGCGGGTGGCAGCCCACATTGCGGCGCACAGGCCGGAGAGAGTGCGTCCTGACGACGCGGGAGAAGGCCCGGCGCTCTACACTCAACCGGTGGAGGGGACAACGGGCGACTGGAATCAATTTATCTCTGAAAAGATCGCCAAAATCGGGGAGAACATCGTGGTGCGCCGCTTCGTTCGCTACCAGGGAGGTTACTGCGAGGCTTACATACACGCCGGAGGAAAGATCGGCGTGCTGGTCGAGCTGGCCGGAGTGGACCCAAGCTCCAGTGACGCGGCGCAGGAAATGGCGCGCGATCTGGCCATGCACATTGCCGCGTCGGATCCGCGTTATAAGAGCAGGGAAGAAGTCACGCCGGAAGACTTGGCGCGAGAACGCGAGATCTACCGCGAGCAGGCGCTCAAGGAAGGAAAGCCTGCCAACGTATTGGACAAAATTGTTGAAGGAAAATTATCAAAGTTTTATTCTGAGGTTTGTCTGTACGATCAAGCCTTCGTTAAGGACCCAGATATTACCGTTGGCAAACTCATCGCCTCAAGGACGGCGCCAGGTTCTAAAATCACGCTGAAGCGGTACACGCGCTATCGTTTAGGAGAGTAGGGATGAACTCTGACAGATCACTTTCACGTGAGTCGATCGAAGCCGCGAGCGTCCCGGTCTTCAAGCGCGTTTTGGTCAAACTCAGCGGCGAAGCTCTGATCGGGGAAAAAGGATTTGGCGTTGATCCGCTGGTGATGGACGATATCGCCGAGCAGATCATTGATGTACACAATCTGGGAGTGGAAGTCGCCATCGTGATGGGCGGCGGAAATATCATCCGTGGCGTGGCTTTCAGCGCAGCCGGCATGGATCGCGTTTCAGGCGACTATATGGGCATGTTGGCCACCGTAATCAACGCACTGGCATTACAGAACGCGCTGGAAAACAAGGACGCCTACACTCGGGTACTTTCAGCGATCAGTATGGCCGAAGTGGCTGAGCCTTTCATACGCCGGCGTGCCATTCGTCACCTGGAAAAGAAACGCATCGTGATTTTTGCGGCAGGAACCGGGAACCCTTATTTCTCAACCGATACGGCTGCTGCCCTGAGAGCCATGGAGATCCGTGCCGACGTCATTTTGAAGGCCACCAAGGTAGATGGTGTTTACGACTCCGACCCGGTGATGAATAAGAACGCGAAGTTCTTTGAGGAACTCACCTATTTACAGGTGCTCGAGAAGGGATTGAAGGTGATGGATGCCACGGCCATCTCGCTTTGTATGGACAACCAGTTGCCCATCATTGTGTTCAACCTGAAGAAAAGGGGCAACATCCGCCGTGCGGTTCTAGGCGAGAAGATCGGTTCGTTTATTCGTACTTAAAGCGCGCGCTGGGTGTTGGTTGAATAAAGTCCGTGGTTCGTTGCCAGTTGTCCGTGGTCCGTTGTCCGTGGTCCTGGGAGCGCACGCTTCCAGCGTGCCTGAGTTTCGAGCACATCCAGCACGCAAGATGCGTGCGCTCCCAGGCGCAAGGGACAACGGACCACGGACAACTGACAACTACTGACAACTGGTAGCTGACAACTGACTATGATCAAGCCAATCCTCGATGAGACGCGCAATCGAATGGAGAAGACCATTCGCGACCTGGTGGAGAATTTTGGTTCTGTCCGCACCGGCCGCGCTTCTGTCCACTTATTGGACCATATCACTGTCGATTATTACGGCACGCAAACTCCTTTGAACCAGCTTGCGACGCTGCACGTTCCTGACCCGAACATGATCACCGTGCAAGCATGGGATTCTTCTGTTCTTCCCGCCATCGATAAGGCGCTGCGCGCGTCGGATTTGGGAATAAATCCCGCGTCCGACGGCAAGATAATCCGCATCCCCATTCCGCCGTTAACTGAGGAGCGGAGGCAGTCACTTTCCAAACACGTCGGCAAAGTTGCTGAGGATCACCGCACCGCGGTGCGACAAATCCGCCGCGATTCCAATGACCGGCTTAAGAAGCTGCTGAAAGACAAGAAGATTTCTGAAGATGAGGAGAAGGACTCACTGGAAAAGGTGCAGGAGTTGACGAATAAATACATCAAACAGATTGACGAACTGACTCAGAAGAAAGAACAGGAAATCATGCAGGTATAGGCTGGATAATGTTGAATGTCGAATGTAGCCTTCAGCTATCAGCTATCAGCTATCAGCTCTCAGCTCTCGGCAACGGTTATTAGCGAACTCAGTCACTGGTTCTCCGATCACTGTTGACTAATACCGATGACCGATGACCATTGACCGATGACGCTTTTGGTTCCGCTCTCTAGGCCGGATTATGCACAAGCATTCACCACAAAGGCACAAAGAGCACAAAGTTAGCACAGAGAGCGGGGCTGAATCTTGAAGTGAGACTTGTCAAAACGCAGAGTGTTCTTACATGTTTCAGTCTTCATACTTCAAGCTTCAGCCCTGTGCTCTGTGCCATCTTTGTGTTCTCTGTGCCTCCGTGGTGAACATGGGGGGAGGCGAGTTGGTCTTTATGGATTTGGGGGGGCCTTCACTCCGACGGTTGTTCTTCAAAGAGCTTCTGAAGAAGGTACAGCGCCTTTTTTGCCGCCGAAAGGATGGCGGTCAGATCCGAGGTCGCTACTTCT
>DASYPF010000369.1:0-9281 GCA_036006905.1 Acidobacteriota bacterium | reverse complement strand
CGCGACCGGAAGGAAGCGGCGCGCCTATCTAACTCATGTCGCCAACGCATTTCCCGCAACGACTTACGTTGCCGCGCCGCTCCCTTCCGGTCGCGGCTCTGTGGTTGCCTGCGACCGGCGTTATCGAAGCAAACTCAGCTTTTCCGTCCGCGGCTTCGGACCTTGCTGTTGGCTTTCGACTTTCGACTTTCGACCTTTGACTTTCGACCTTTGACCTTGAACTTTCGACTTTCGACCGGGGACTTTCGACCTTCGACTTGCAACTTGCGACCTTCGCCTTCGGAGATCTGCTCATCCAGATCGATCAGTGCCTGGATCAGGCGGCGGCGCACGGAGGCTGCATAAGGATTGTGCGATTCCAGATCCAAGAACAGTTGGGGCGAGTCATTTTGCAGCGAATAAAGCAAATCGAAGAACTGCTCTGGCCCCGGAGTTGAAATGCGGCGGCGATTCAAGCCCGCGCCTTGAATGGCGCGGGATATCACGTGGAATACTGCCTGGGTTTGCGCCATTTCGCGATCATGTTCTTCCGGTGTTGTTTCAATGACCTCCAGGCCCAGTGTCTCCAGGTAATCACGAATGGGTCCAATACGATTTCCGCGAACAGGACAGACCGCGATTTTCAGGCCCGCAATACCCTGTTTGGCGCTGTCAGGGCCAAATAGAGGATGGGTCCCCAGAATGTCGACCGCTTGCGGAAGTGTTTCCAATAGCCAGGCAATCGGCCGCATCTTTACCGAGCAAGTGTCGACGATCAGTTGTCCTGGTCGCAACGACGGCGAAATTTGCCGGCAGATTTCTGGAATTTTGCTGATCGGAACGCACAGCACTACGACGTCGGCGGCGAGAGTCTCCTGAAGCGTTGAACCACCGGTCTTGTTTGGATCATACCAGCGGACTGGAAAATCGCGGGAAAGGGTGTTGATGGCCATAGAACCGAAACGGCCGTGCCCCAGCACTCCGATGGAACATTTTGGGTTGCTCATACAACCGATCTGAGTCGCGCGATTCGGCATTATTTCACAAGGTACCCCGATTGTTCACGAGTCTGACGGGAAATCACAACAGAGCCTTGCGAGTGGCCGTAGCCACAACCAAACCAAACGAAAAGCCGTCTACGGCCACGTGCACGACCACGTAAACGTCCACGACAACGTTCATGAAATCACTGGTTTTTCGGAAATTTTCTATGATTGCAGACAATCAACAAATAAGCTACCGGTACTCGATTGCTAGTGCGAAGCAAAGTCACGTTTTATTTGTTGCAGTTGGCTCATCGAGCTGCCTGACAGGTGGAGTCGACCCCAGCGCTCCAGGGTATGTTGTGCGCAATATTCGTCACCGTGGCCGTGGCCGTGGTCGTGCTCGTGGCCGTAGACGGCTTTTCCTTTGGTTTGGTTGTGGCCTTGCCACTGTATGCACGTACTCGTGGACGTGATCGGTTAAGCTAGCTGACCAGCAAATCTTGTCAGAACAGGTTTCACAATGACAAATTCCATATTGTGCCGGCATGTCGTGGGGCCGGAATGCCTTTCCGAGAGTTTTGAAGGCGAGCCCGCTTCGGCCGCCATTGATCGCTACTGGGACGGCAGGAAAGCTCCGGCGGAACTGATCACTGCGGTTCGATGTGCATGGAGCGAAGAGAACCTTTATTTTCAATTTGAGGCTCCCTTTATCGATCTGTCTGTCAACGAGGATTGGGCCCGCGATGAGAGTATCTATGGTCTGTGGCAGAAAGATGTCGTGGAAGTATTCTTGCGCCCCGAAATTTCTGAGTTTTATTTTGAGCTGGAAGTCAGCCCGCTGGGCCAATGGCTGGATGCTCTTGTGCGACAGCCCCGCAAGGACATAGATTTTGGCTGGCGATCACAAATGAAAGTGGAGTGTGAGATTGACCAGCAGCGCAAACTCTGGACAGCGCGACTGCAGGTGCCGATTGAACCAATGACCTGCGCTCTTCAGGTCCGATACCGGCCGGAGGCGGGCGATGCCTGGAAAATCAACTTGTTTCGAGTATCCGGCGCTGAGCCGCAGAGAGAGTATCTTGCCTGGCAGCCGACCTTCACGCCTCAGCCCGATTTCCACGTCTCTTCCGCCTTCGGCAACCTCCTCCTGGTCGAGTAGATTTCACCGCGAAGGCGCGAAGAACGCGAAGAGATTCTCCAAATATTATTGTTCCATTCTGGCAAAAAACTTTCGCAAAATCCCGCCCTTGAGAGTTGAGTCTTAATGGGGGGTATAAATAATGGACGTAGAGGATACTGCTCAACAAATCGTTGACGCTGCGATTAAGGTTCATCGGTCGCTGGGGCCGGGGTTGTTAGAGTCTGCTTATCAGGCGTGCCTCAAGCATGAGCTGACGAGCCGTGGCCTTCGTGTAGACTGCCAACTGCCCATCGCTCTACAGTATGACGGTTCGCCTGTGGACGTCGGCTATCGGCTAGATTTACTTGTGGAAGGCGTAATGATCGAGGTTAAAGCAGTTGAGACACTGCTTCCTATTCATCGTGCCCAGCTTCTTACCTATATGAAACTGGCAGGGCATTCACTGGGTTTCTTGATCAATTTTAACGTGTGCAATCTGCGGGATGGTCTGAAGCGAGTTGTCCTAAATCACCCTTCAGGCCCGAGGAGGTTTTACCGACGGAAACCAGACAACATTCAAAAATAACGAAACAGAAAAAAACTTCGCGTTCTTCGCGCCTTCGCGGTGAAATTTATTCTACTGTCACGCTCTTGGCTAAATTGCGGGGTTTATCGATTTCGCAGCCCCGAATGTTGGCCACGTGGTAGGCGAACAATTGCAGTGGAATGACCGTCAGCAGTGGAGAGTGCAGTTCGTCGATTTCCGGGATATAAATCACATCGTTTGCCAGCCCCGAGATTTCCTCATCCCCCTCGGTCGCGATGGCCAGCACGGGTCCGCTGCGCGCTCTGATCTCCTGCAGGTTGGACATAATCTTCTCGTAGGAATTCCCCTGCGGAGCAATACAGACGGTAGGAAATTGAGGATCAATCAATGCAATGGGGCCGTGCTTCATCTCACCGGCAGCATAACCCTCAGCGTGCAGGTATGAGATTTCTTTGAGCTTGAGCGCCCCTTCCAGTGCAATTGGATAGTTGAACTTTCTTCCGATGAACATAAAGTTCTTGAAGGACGCGTATTTTTCCGCCACCTGCCGAATCGCGTCGTTTTGGGCCAGTATCTGGCCGATCTTTCCCGGAATGGACTGAAGCGCGGCAATGAATTCTTTTCCTTCGGTGACTGAGATATTTCGCCTGCGGCCCAGAAGCAGACTGAGCAAATAAAGGATAGTCAGTTGCGACACGAACGCCTTGGTCGACGCGACGCCAATCTCCGGCCCGGCATGGTTGTAAATCCCGGCATGCGTTTCGCGTGCGATCGTGCTGCCGACAACATTGACCAGGCCCAACACGGTGACCCCCTTCTGCTTTGCTTCGCGCACGGCTGCCAGCGTGTCGGCGGTTTCGCCCGACTGGCTAATGGCAAGGACCATGGTGCCGGGCTTCAAATTCAATTTGCGATATCTAAATTCGCTGGCCAGATCCACTTCTACAGCGATTTCCGTAGTGGTTTCCAGAACATAACGGCCGATCAGTCCAGCGTAATAGGATGTTCCGCAGGAGACTATGATTACATGATCGGCGCCTCGCAACTGTTCCTGAACCGCATCCAGACCTCCGAGCCGCGCGGTTCCCTCATCTTCCAGCAGCCGGCCCCGCATGGCGTTGACCGCCGCCTCGGGCTCTTCAAAGATCTCTTTCAACATGAAATGAGCAAAGCCTTGTTTCTCGGCGGCAGCGATGTCCCACTCCACAGTCTGTTGATCGCGCTGTATGGGAACACCCTTGACCGAGCTGATTTCGTACGAGGAAGGATGCAATTCCGCAAGATCGTTGTCTTCCAGATAAATGACCTGGTTGGTGTATGGCAGAATTGCCGACACATCGGATGCGGCGAACATCTCGCCATGACCAACTCCGAGCAGCAGCGGGCTCCCGCGCCGGGCCAGCATTACCGTCTCCGGAGCCTGCCGGGATAGGATGGCCAAGCCGAAAGTTCCGGCCAATAGCGAGATAGTCTCGCGAAAGGCGGAACCCAAATCACCCTTCCAGTTTTCCTCCAACAAGTGAGCAATCACTTCCGTGTCTGTCTCAGACTGAAAATGATGTCCCCGGCTCTGCAGTTCTTTTCTCAAAAAGGAGTAGTTCTCGATAATGCCGTTGTGGACTACGACAAAGTCACCGGTACAATCTGGATGAGGATGAGCGTTGGCCTCAGTCGGCTTTCCATGAGTGGCCCACCGGGTGTGGCCGATTCCGGTTTGGCCTTTGAGCGAAGCAGTGGCCAGCTTGGATTGAAGATTCGCGATTTTGCCGGCGGAACGAACTAGTTGGAGCGGTCCGTGATCGAGCACGGCGATTCCGCTCGAGTCGTAGCCGCGGTATTCCAGCCGATACAGCCCGTCCAGAAGAATCGGAACGGCGTCACGCTTCCCGGTGTAACAGACAATTCCGCACATTTTACTTGGAAGGCGCGTAGTAACCGGCGCGCGTGGTGGCCTGCACCCCCGGCTTCAGGACTTGAATTTCAACCCGCCTCCAAGTGCCGTCCTTGGCTCGGTTGGCAGGAAGGTAGCCGAGGTAGTATTGGTTACGAAGCTCTTCAGCGACGCGCTGGTAAATGTCGCTCAAAGACATGGCAATGTAATTGAGAACTGCGCCGCCTGTCTCGGTGGACATCTGGTCTAATTCGCGCCGCACCCGCTCCAGGAAAGAATCCTTGAAGGTCGGTTCCCAGGGATAAAGAGTCCGGGCCTCGATGGCATTGGCGGCGTACTGGTCCAGTTTGCTGACAAAATAAACCATCGTCTCCGATTTGTGAGCCAGCTTCAGCGCCTGCGGGAAGCTTGTGATGCTCGCCGTGTCAATGCCGTCGGTCAGAACAATTGCCGCCTTCTTCCCTTGGACATCTTTCAGCAGATCGGCAAACGTCACGTACAGGGCGTCGTAAAAGACGGTTCGGCCTTTAGAGTAAACGCTGTTGACCGCCAGCTCGATTTTCTTTGGATCGGAGGTCCAGTTCAGAATCAGCTTGGGCTGATCGCTAAAAGTGATGATGGCGACTCTGTCATCCGGAGTGAGTTGCTTGATGAAGCTGAGGATCGCGCGGCGGAATTCAGGCAGTTCACCCTGAACACTGCCGCTGATGTCCCACAGGATGGCCACGTGTACCGGCACCGATTCGCTGGCGAAGTTAGTAATGTCCTGCCGAACGCCGTCTTCAAACACTCGAAAATCATCCGCTGTCAGCCCTTTCACAAAACCACCTGTTTCCAAGGATCGACAGTTTACAGACAGATAAACCTGATTGACTTCGACTCCAATTCGGAAGCCGGGTTTCTGCTCCTGCTCTTTCTTTTCCTGTGGTTTAGGAGGAGGCTGTTGGCCGATTGCGGATTGCGGATTGCGGATTGCGGATTGTTGAGCAACTCCGGATCTTGGATTTCGGATTGTGGATTGACGCAGAATAGTGGCACGTCTGCTGTCACTAAAGAAGTCCTGAGAAGCGGAGACGGTTCCAGCGCGCTGATTATTTGCTTGGGCAAGGACTACCAGAAGGAACGTTGCTAAAAATAATCGAAGATATCTCAATTAATAAACCTTAATGAAGCTCTTTGTTCTAATGAGCAAGTCGACGAAATATCTAATCCGCAATCCGCAATCCACAATCCGCAATTGGGAGATCCGCATTCCGCAATCGTATCACATGGTCTCCGTTCAACCTTCAGCGGCGGTGGGGCTTCCGAATTTTCCAGCGAGCGCGTCGGCCAGTTTCTGGTGAATCCCGCCGAAGCCACCGTTCGACATTATCACGATTACGCACGGCGCCGTTGCTCGTTGCATTAAGTATTCTACTATCTCGCCGGCGGAGCGAAAAACCTGTGCTTGGCGCCCCAGTTGCCTCAGATGCTCGGCAACGGTGAAAGGATCAAGGCGTTCGCTTTCTGCAATTTTGGATGGGTCATAAAGATCGCTGATCAACGCGGTGTCTGCCAGCGCCAGGCTTTCCGCAAAATCGCTTTGAAAGACTTTCCTGCGGCTAGTCGCCGACCGTGGTTCAAAAGCGACATGGATGGGAGTCTCAGCATACAGCCGGCGCAGGGCGGAGAGGGTCTCGCGGATCGCCGTCGGATGATGCGCGAAGTCGTCGAACAAAAGCACGCCGCCGAAATTTCCTAACAAATCCAGCCGCCGCTTTACTCCGGTAAAGTCTCTAATGGCATCGGCGATGAACTGCGGCGCGACTCCTAGGTGAAAGCAAAGACCAAAAGCAGCCAGAATGTTGCGCACGTTGTGGATACCGAGCAGCGTCGTTGCAACTTGCGTCACAAATTTCTGCTCGCGATAAATGTCGAAAGCCATCACCGGAACGACGGGCTGGCGACGTGTCTGTTTACCTGCCAGGACGCTGGGCCCGATATCGATTTCGTCTGGATTCGATAGCCTTCCGGATTCCGATATGTTCCGCGCTGACCAGAAAAAATCCCCTACACCAAAAGTCTGCACGGCGCAAAATGCTTTATCGGCGACGCGAATCACCGGCTCAGAGTCGGCGCCCGCCAATAGCAGCCCGTTCTGGGGTATCAGGTTCACCAGCCTGCGGAACTGGAGTTCAATCTCGTCCAAATCGCGATAAATGTCGGCGTGGTCGAATTCAATATTGTTGATGATGACCCAGGTTGGCAGATAGTGGAGGAATTTAGGCGTCTTATCGAAAAACGCGGTGTCGTATTCATCTCCCTCACACACAAAGATGTCACTGGCGCCGAGCCGGTAACTGGATTGGAAATTCTTGGGGATGCCGCCCACCATGAACGTTGGATCAAGCCCTGCAAACGTCAGTATCCACGCTACCAGACTGGTGGCGGTCGTCTTTCCGTGCGTGCCGGCGACTAGGACAGAATGTTTTCCGCGAATGAACACTTCCTTCATCAAATCGGCCGAAGAGGTGTAAAACATGCGTTCGTTCAAGACCGCTTCCAGCTCTACATTTCCGCGCGATATGACATTACCCACAACCACCAGGTCCGGTTTCGGAATCAGATTCTGCTTGCTGAAAGGAGAAGCCACCAGAACGCCACGCTGCTGCAGGAAGGTACTCATCGGAGGAAAAACGTTCTGGTCGGACCCGGAAATCTGGTAGCCGGAATCCTGGAGCATGGAAGCCAGTGTGGCCATGGCAGTGCCGCAGATTCCAATAAAGTGAATATGGCGCACACCTTCAAGGCGCATTATGGAGTCACCGGGCTTTCCGAAAAGGAAATTATGCCTTGTTCAGCGTTCAGTTCTACCGGCACTCCAAAGGGCAGAATCAGGCTCTCCTTCGTAGTGTGGCCGGAAGGCACGCCGAAAATAACGGGAAAGGAAAATGGTTCCATTACCCCCAGGATGACCGACTCTAAATCAGCGCCCGCCGTCGAGTCGCATTCGATCATCTCTCCCAGAATCAAGCCCCGCACCCGATCAAACAATCCTGACTGAATCAACTGCGTAAGCATGCGATCAATCTGGTAGGGCTTGCAGCGGATGTCTTCCAGAAACAAGACAATGTCGGATGCGGCATCCAATCGCCAGCGCGTCTTTGTGCCAAGGAGACTGCAGAGTATGGAGAGACAGCCGCCATAAAGGATTCCTCGACCCCGGCCTGGTCTCCAACAGGAGCTCTGGCACTTGATGACCGCCGGGAACGCCCGGCCTTCCAGAAACGTGGACCACTGCGTTGCATTGACCCGACCACGCGCGATGTCGCCGGCCACCATCGGACCGTGAAACGTCACCCAGTGTTGTCCCGACGTGAAAAAAGTCAGCAGAGCCGTAACGTCGCTGCTGCCGATCAGGACCTTGGGTTGGCCCCATTCTATCTGGCTCAAGTACGGCAGCAGACGCGCGCTTCCATACCCGCCCCGCACGCAGATGACGGCACGAACGGAGTCGTCCTTTAAATAATGGACTAAGCGTTCCGCACGTTGTCTGTCCGTGCCGGCAAAGTAGAGATGTTGCGAGAACACTGTATCGTCGTAAACCGGCTCCAAACCCAGGTCGCGCAGGCGGGCTACCCCCTTATTGAAATCTTCGCGATTGAACGCCGAGGCCGGAGCGACCAGAGCGACGCGGTCTCCACGGGCCAGCTTTGCCGGCTTCTTCCAGGAACCATTCACGACGGAAGGATAAACCAAATGCGTCTCTTAAGGGAAATTCGGGCGATCGGTTTGTAGCGCGCGCATTCGTAAGGCATTGTGGTAAACTTTCCACATAAAATTGTGGAAGCCCTATATGCGTAAAAAAACAAAGCGGGCAAAGAAAATCATTCAGGTCCCGGTGGAAGACGACCTGCTTGAACACATCGATGTGAGTGCAGGCTTGGTGTCAGAGAGCAGGGCCGCCTTTATCCGAGAGGCTTGCCGGATGCGGTTGAAAAGCTTAAGAGCCAAGGAACTCGATCGACAGTACGTGGAAGGATATCGCAGGAAACCTGAGAGTGAAGTATGGCCAGAAGCAAGCGCCAAGATGTTGTCCCGCGTTTTGCCAAAGGAAAGTTGGTGAATGAGGAGAGGCGAAGTCTGGTGGGCAGAATTACCGCAGCCAGTAGGACGCAGGCCCGTCGTTCTTTTGAGTCGTGATTCGGCGTACGAAGCGCGAACAGCCGTTACCATCGCGCCCTTGACGCGGACTATCCGAAATATTCCAGTCGAGGTCCATCTGGGAGAAAAAGATGGGCTTCCTTCCCGCTGTGCCATCAATCTGGATGACATTGCTACAATACCGAAATCTCTAATCAAGCGACGCATTACAATTCTATCTGCGGAGAGAATCACAGAAATCGAGGAAGCAATCCGTTTTGCCTTGGATATTCCCTAGTGCGGTTTATTCACAAGAGTGCAACCGCAGGGCCCAGCGCTGCGAAGCCGCACCTGAAAGTAAAAGGCCGATCACGTCCACGAGCCTACAGTGGTAAGGCCACAACCAAACCGAAGGAAAAGCCGTCTACGTCCACGTGCGCGACCACGACCACGTCCACGTCCAGGGTGACGAATATTGCACACAACATACCTGCAACGCTGCGAGCCGGACCGATGACACTTCTCCTGGCCGGCTTCTTCATCCTGACCAACGGCGCCGTTTGGTACTTCGGAGTGGGCACGCAACGTCCCTGGGTTTTCGCTCTGTGCTGTCTGACCGGATTCGTGATCATGTTG
>DASYPF010000368.1:0-12372 GCA_036006905.1 Acidobacteriota bacterium | reverse complement strand
TCTGCTATCCCAGGGCTTCGCAAGCTCCGCCCTGGGCTCTATTCTTCCGCCCAGCCAAAAAGCGGCTGGGCTTGGCACGCTGCAAGCGTGCTCAGCCCGCCTTTGGCGGGCTTTCCTGAAGGGCTGCCACTCGTAGATGGTGATGATAGTGTGTTGCTTCACTTCAGTCACGGATCCTAGAACAACTGACCACGGACAATGGACAACTGACACGTACACCCGACCAAGCTCAGTCACTTTCCGAGGCATATAGCTTCGCCAACCGGCGCGCGTGCTCGTCATACGCGCTTTCGAATAATTCGGTGGCACGCTCAGGCCCCACAATGCAAGGCGCAGTTAGAACCTTCGGGGGGCTGCCGGCACGCGTCAGCCGATCTGCCACTTCGGCTTTGATCGCATTGATCACCAAACATCCGCCGATTGTCGAGCCAGGGCCCACCGGCGTCTCCAGGCCCGGTATTGTCACTAAAGCGTCGCCGGGAGGTGTGCCGGTATCGAGAACGAGGTCGGCGAAATCCGAAAGCTTCAGACCCCGAGGATGCTTGCTCTCGCTGGCCTCCGAATGCTGTCTGCTCACGAGCGCCACCACTTTTGCGCCACAACTGCGAAACCCTTGGGCCATCTCTATGGGAACCAAATTACATCCGCTCGACGAGATGATCAGCGCGCTGTCGTCAACAGTGATATGAAAGTTACGCAGAATTCGTTCGGCCAGGCCACTGACATTTTCCAGAAACATTGCTTGCCGTTGGCCATTGGCTCCTACCACCATGTTGTGAAAGCTGAGCGACAGCTCCACGATGGGGTTGAATCCGGGGAACGAGCCATAGCGCGGCCACATTTCTTCCACCATGATGCGACTGTGCCCGCAGCCAAACAGGTGGACCATACGGCCGGCCAGAATGCTTTTTACAAACCACTCCGCGGCCTGCTCTATCGCAGGTTGCTGTCGGGCAACTGTCGACATTATCTCCTTACACTTTTCGAGGTATTCCAATGCTGGTGTCATTTTAGGTTCCAGTTCCCAGTTGCCAGTGCCCAGTTCTCAGTGCTCAGGTCCCAGTTTTCAGTTCTCAGTACCCAGTGTCTAATTCCCAGTGCCCAGTTCCCAGTTATGATTGGTTATTTTCTTCGTTACACCTGCGCGCCTTAGTGTAATTACGGCGGGGTAATAGCTCTTCTCATGGTAATTAGGGAGCCAGCGAGTAGTTGCCAGCCTATAGTGCACCTGCCCGGACTGATCCTGTCAACTGAGAACTGAGAACTGAGAACTGTCAACTGAGAACTGGGAACTGAGAACTGGGAACTGAGAACTGCTCACTGGGCACGGCTCTCAGGTCTTCATCGCGAACCGAGCCGCGCCAATCGCGCCCGAGAGGTCTCCAAGCGTAGCTGCAAGCAACTTTACGCGATCGCCCGCAACACACCATTCCATCTGTTCCAGGAAACAATTCAGAGGATCGAAGAGCGACGCGCCCGATCGTGCGATGCCGCCACCGATGATCACGGCTTGCGGATCAAGAACATTGATGAGCGCCGCAATAGCGCAGGCAAGCTGGCGCACCGATTCCAACCAAATGGAGGCAGCATCCGGCTTGCCGCTGCGGTAGTCCTCCACGAGTTGCCGCGTGGACTGATATTTTCCATGCGAGCGAAGTTGCAGAGTGCACTCGCCGAATGCTTCCTCCAGGCTTCCCGGAATCCCGATTATGTCCGGTGGCCCGCTCGAATCTAGCGTGATGTGGCCGAGGTGGCCGGCGCGCGCGCGTACTCCCTGGTACAACTCACCGTGGATCAACAGCGCTCCTCCGATTCCCGTACCGAGCGTGAGCAGTATGGCCTCGGTGAATTCGCGCGCCGCTCCGATCCAATGCTCTCCCACCAGTGCAGCATGGGCATCATTGAGGACGGGCACCATCTCGGGACGCTTCAGGAAATCAGTCCAATCGAACCCTTCCAGGCCCGCCAGCCGTCCCGGCATGCGCACGATGGATCGATTGTCGCGAGCTGCCAAGCCGGGGGCGGCAATTCCGATCGAGCTGGCCGACGCTCCTCCATCGCTCTCCAGTTGCACAACAAGAGACTTTACTTTCCCAGCCCAAGAAGGAAGCGTGTCCGGATCTTGTGAGCCGCCGCCGATGTCACCAGTCGCCTCCCTTATTTGTGCCAGCACATGGCCGGATGCATCCACCGCGACGATCTTTATGTTCGTCGCCCCGAGGTCTACGCCAATGCTATATTTCACGGATGAAGTTTCTGCTATTTTTGCACTCGTAAAGGGAACAACCAGGGAGCCGATCGGCAGTGGGCAGGAGGCAGGAATTCGTCATTAGTCATTAGTCATTGGTCATTCGTCTATGGTTGTCTGATGATCAACTTTGACCGCTGATACGCTACCAATGACTAATGACTAATGACTAATGACTAATGACGCTTTCCTGCCTACGCCCTACTGCCTCCTGCCGACTGCCTACTGCCTCCTGCCGACTGCCTCCTGCCTACTGCTTGTATTGTCCTTCACTGATGCACCAGCCTCCGTCGATTGCCATCACCTGGCCAGTAGTGAATTTTGAGTCATCAGACATGAAGTAAACTGCCGCAGCATCCAGATCCGACGGTTGGCCCACCCGGCCGCCATCGAGCGGCTGTTTTGTCTCGATGAATTCCACGATTTCCCTGCTATTCACTGAGCGCTGCGACATCGGTGTTTCAATAAGCGCAGGCGCAAGCACGTTGAACCGAATGTTCGAAGGCGCGTAGTAGGCTGCAAGCGCCTTGGTGAAGCCTATGACCGCCGCCTTTGCCGCCGCGTACGCGTGGGTGGCGAAATAATGGGGAGAAGGGGAAAATCCGAGCACGGAACTGATATTGAGAATGCTTCCACCAGTCTGCTGTTCTTGGAATTGTCGCACCGCCGCCCTGTTGGAATACATCATCGAGGTCATATTTAACTTGATCGTCTCGTCCCAGCCCGAGTCGCTAATTTCGTGCAAGGGTCCATCTCCCCATTCTCGGCCGCTTCCACCGGCGACATGATACAAGCCGTGGAATCCGTCAAATGCCGCGATTGCCTCGCGAATGGCGCGTTCGGCTGTCTCGGAGTTGCGCGCATCCCCCTGAATTATATGCGCGGCGTGGCCGAGACTCTTTTCAGCGGCGCTTGCTTTTGCGCTATCCAATCCAACCGCCACGATCTGCGCGCCGGCGGCGATAAAGGCGCGCGCCGCGGAATAGCCGATCCCGCTGGTGCCGCCAATGATGACGAGAGTCTTTCCTTGAAGCGAGAGCCGTGACATAGGGTCAGTGGTCCGTGGTCCGTTGTCAGTGGTCCGTGGTCAGTGGTCCGTGGTCAGTTGTCAGTGGGAAGTTGTCCATTGCTAGAAGCAAATCCATTACAGAAATAACGGACAAACTGACCACGGACAACGGACCATGGACCACTGACAACGGACAACAGACCAGCCAGTATCCTGAGTCCGCTATTTTACGCTAAGATGCGGGCCATGAAAGAACGACCTCTGCGAACCACTGTGGTGGGCAGTTATCCATTCCCTGGCTGGTTGGAGTTTGTTTCACAGAATCTCGACAAATTTGGTCCGTCCGACCTGGCGGAGATCAAAGAGGATGCCGTGATCGCTGCCATTCACGATCAGATGACCGCGGGGCTCGACGTAATCACCGATGGCGAACAGACACGGTTGGATTTCAATCTTTCCTTCTATGGCTCTCTGGTAGGAATTGAGATGGAACAGCAGCCAGTTCGAAAGTTCGGACCTCCGGCACACGACCAGCGCGGAAAACACAAGGTGATCGGAGAAATTCGGGCCCCTCGTGGCCTGGGCGCCGTGGAAGAGTTCGAGCGACTGAAATGGCTTTCTCCTCCCGGCCCCACGCTGAAGGCGAGCGTTCCTGGACCCTACACACTAAGCGGCCGCTTAATGACGAATGATGCCTACCCGGATCGCTACGCTTTGACAGAAGCTTTGCTGCCCATCGTCCGAATCGAACTGGAAGGGCTGATTCGGGCGGGATGTCGTGAAATCACCGTGGATGAGCCGTCGATGAGCTGCTATGCGCACCGAGAGGATCCTCGACGATTCGTCGACATATTCAATCGAACCGTAGAACCGATCGTTGGTAAATGTCGACTATCAATCCATCTCTGCTTTGGCAATTACAAGGGCCGCGCCGTGGGTTTGAGAAGATACAGTCCGATGTTTCCAGCTTTTCTTGGAATGAACGTGGATGAATTTCATCTGGAGATGGCCGGCCGCGAGTTCGCGGAAATTGAAATCATTGGACAGATCTCCGAGAAGAAAGATGTTGCCGTAGGCGTGGTCGACGTGAAGAGTTATTACATCGAAACTCCAGAGGACGTGGTTTCCCGAGTTCGCCTGTGCCTGAAACATGCGCCGGCTGGCCGACTGTCACTCGCACCGGATTGTGGACTAAGTCAGACGGCACGCTGGGCGGCTCGTCTGAAGTTGGCGAATATGGTGGCGGGAGTGAAGTGGGTTCGGAAAGAGTTGGGTGTTTGAGTCGGCAGAAGGCAGTCGGCGGGAGGCAGGAGGCAGCAATTCGTCATTTGCAGCTCTGGCTTGTTGCCCAAAACGTCTCTGTGAAATCTCTGTATTATATTACTATTTGTTGAATTACTATTCGTTGAAATCTTGCGCTTTCGACAAAGTTTTGCACTGAGCGGCCGACCACGTTCACGTTCACGAGCACGTCAACGTCCACGACTACGGCCAATCGAATCGTGAGCGATTGTGTATTTTCGTCTGCGTAGCCGTGGACGTGCTCGTGAACGTGAACGTGGTCGTGATCGGCTTTTATTGGGTTTTCGCTCCGCCGCGCTACGTTATCTGTGACTCTGTGGTGATTTACCGTTGAGATTTTCACCACAGAGGCACAGAGTTCGCAGAGGATTCACAGAGATTGATTTTTGAGCAACACGCCCTGAGCGTAGGAATGCATCATCCTGGATTAGATCGGGGAAAAAAATGAAGAAAAGCCTCCTCTCTTTTTGTTTGTCACTGTTCTTGTGCAACGTGCCTGACTCCCTCGGTGGCGAGGACCAATGGATCTCTCTTTTCAACGGCAAAGATCTTTCTGGTTGGGTCCTCATGGGTGACACCTCTACGTCGTTTCGCGCCGATCGAGGGACGATCTTCTGCACCGGTGAAGGAAATTACCCTCACTGGCTGCGCAGCAAAAAAGAATACGAAAACTTCGTGCTTCGATTTGAGTACATGACGCCCAACTGGTGCGAGGCCGGTGTGCTGATCCACGCTCCACTTTACGGACGGGCTTCCAAGGCAGGTATCAAGATTCACCTCCGCCACGATCAGATCACTGAAGGCGCCCGCTCCACCGGCTCTATCTATGATGTGCTCCCACCCAAGGTGCAGGCTGCCAAACCGGAAAAGCAATGGAATGCGATGGAAGTCTATGTGGAGTGGCCAATACTTCGCGTCACGCTCAATGGTCAGCTTATTCAAGACGTCAATATGGAGCAGAATGACCAACTACGCTGGCGGCTGCGGCGCGGATACATCGGCTTTCAAGATATCGGCCAGCCCATTCGCTACCGCAATATTCAGATCCGCGAGCTTCCTTCAAAAGAGCAGTGGATCTCGCTTTCCAACGGAAAAGATTTGAGTGGTTGGAGCGCTACCGGGTCAGCAAAATGGTCGGTAGAAAACGGTGCCATCGCCGGTTCGGATGGGGACGGCTATCTTGTCAGCAATGACTCCTTCAGCAGTTTTGAATTCCAGGTGTACGTGCGAACGTCCAGGTTTGCCAACGGCGGCATTCAGTATCGCTGGCAGTCAGAAAAAGAAAGAGGATACGAAGCCCAAATCTACAATGTGATCGACGCCACCAACCCCACCGGCAGCATCTACGGAATCGTGCCGGCGGCAGACCCGGATGCGCGCGACGGAGAGTGGTTTCTGATGCAGGTGATTTCGGACGGCGCCTTTTCGGCGGTCTTTGTAAACGGGAAAAAGGTGGCCGAGTCGAACAATCTGAAATTGCCGGACCAGGGAAAGATCGCACTGCAAATGCACAAGAAAGATGCGCGTGTGGAGCACCTGAATCCGAAGGTCAAGCTACTGTCGCGACAGTAAAGCTGTCAGTGGTCCGTCGTCCGTGGTCAGTTGTCCGTGGTCCGTGGTCAGTTGTCCGTTGTCCGTGGTTGTACGATCCATGACTCCCGCCCGCGGAACGGGCGGCGGTGTAAAGCCCCGGGTGGAGCACAGCGGAACCCGGGGAATGAATGACAAAAGTTAGAGAGCCCCGCAGGGGCGGCGGAGTTTCCAGAAAAAAGCCGGTCGCCCGTTTAACGGGCTTTTAAAATTGATAATGACCGCGTACCTCGGGTTCCGCTGCGCTCCACCCGGGGCTTTACGCCATCGCCCGCTCCGTGGGCTGGAGTCATGGATCGTACAACCACGGACGACGGACCACGGACCACGGACATTCCTATCTTCTGCCCTAAAAAATAAACTTCAACCCAAATTGAATCTGCCGCTCAGGAGCGCGGACATTTTGGATCACTCCCGTCTGCGCGATGCCGATGACTGCATTTGGATCCTCGAATTGCGGGTGGTTGAGCGCATTGAATACTTCGGCGCGGAATTGCAACCGCTTTGCTTCACGTATCGGGAAATCGCGGTGAACGCCCAAATCGAAATTTACCAGCCCGGGCCCGCGGAGGATGTTGCGGCCCGCGTTTCCAAAATTAAAGCCGGTCGGGATCTCGAATGCCTGAACGTCGAAATATCTCTGCAGCGTGCGCTCGTGCTCAGGCAGGTTTCCATCTCGCAGCCGATTGGGGCGCGCCACGGCCAAGGAATTGCTTGGATCGAAGTTGAGCGTGGGAGTTAATGGCAGCCCGCTTTGCGCGCTGACGATACCAGCCAGGGTCCAATCGCTCAGGAACACAGCGGCCGCTCCGCCATTGTTCAACAAGCGCCTGCCTCTTCCAAAGGGGAGCTCATAGATGTAACTGGAGACGAAGCGATGGCGGATGTCGTTGTTCGAACTGGCCCGTTCGGCGCGAAGGTTGCGAAAGTCCTGAACATCGGCGCCCGATTCGTTCTGAAACTTGCCGTTGTCGATGGCGTGCCCCAAAGTGTAACTGCTCAAAAAGCTGAAGCCGCGGGAGAAACGCTTCTCCGCCTTCGCAAACAGCGAGTGATAATTTGCCTTGATGTTTGGATTGTAGAGAAACACATTTCCCACACCCCGAATCGGCCGGCGGGGATCGATGGCCCCGGCTCCGGGCTCCGGCCGATTGATATTGAGAGCCTGCCACAATTTCACGGAGGATGAACCCACATATCCCAACTGGAAAAGGATCGACCCGCGCAGCTCCCGCTCCAGATTCAAACTCCACTGCTGAACGTAAGGCAAGGGGAAGTCTTCCGGAAAGGAGTTCACTTCGGGATTGACCATGTTCTCAGGCTTCAGGATACCGAGTGGGAAGCCTGTGCTGAGCACGATCCGCGGATTGATCTGATCGCTGGGGAAAGGAATGCGCACAAAGAAAGGAGGGTTATTGGTCAAGCGGCGGCTGACGCCTATGTCCTCGTCGCGCCCGTAAAAGACTCCGAAACCTCCGCGCAGGACCGTCTTCGGCGCGAACTGATATGCAAATCCAATGCGAGGCGCGACATTGTTGGCGTCGGTCTTTGAAAATGATCGCGCCAGGATCGAGTCGCCTTTGGCGCCCGCGATTACGATCTTGCCGAAGTCCGCACTGGTCGGATCAATGATGAAGTTGCTTTGCTGGTCATTTACTTCCCAGAACGGCGTGGCCAACTCGTAGCGCGCCCCGAGGTTCAATGTAAAAGCGCGCGTTGGCTTCCAATCATCCTGTAGAAAAAAACTGTATTCGCGGCTTCGCGAGCCCGAAATCGACGGCGTGCTGACGGTAGCGTTGTTGGCAAAGCCGAGCAGAAAGTCGGCGAAAGGATGTCCGGTCCCCGAGCGTCGTTGCGGATCCTGTGTAAAAACACCGTTGAAGTTGAAAGATGGTCGCGCTGTCAGTGTCACATTTGCGTTCAAGATGTTCCACCGAGCTTCGCCTCCAATCTTGATGCTGTGATTGCCGCGGATCAGGGACAAAGTGTCGGAGAAAACTTCTGTCTGTCCCACCTTGGTTATCGGCAAGTTGCCGCTGCCGGTAACGGAAACTGGCAGATTGCTGGCCGGATCGGCTGTACCCAACGTCTGGAACCCGCTAACGTTGAATTGTGGCAGGCCCTTGATCAGCGGCACGTCTGGCGCTCCTCTAATGCCGAATTCCTCGAAGCGCCGTGGAGTATCGATGTCCTGGATAACCCAAGTGCGGTTGAAGCCGCCGCGAAACTCATTGACCATGCGGGAGCTAAACGTGCGCGTGTAACCGAGAACGAAAGAGCGTCCGTGCACAAACGCTGTCGACAAATCGTTGGCAGGCGGAGGAAGGGGGGGCGGCAAGGTATTGGTATCGTTGGAAAGACTAAAGCGGGCAAAAAGATTGTCGGTGTCGCTGATCTTGTAATCAAACCGCGCGTCCATCTGGTGCGCACTCACGCGTTGTTCCGGGTTGTAGAAGAAATTCCGCACATCTCCGGGAAGATTCGCATGAGGGTATAACTCGACCAGCTTAGCGGCGACTGGATCCCATCGTTCGCGGGGGACGAGACTGTTGGGGAATAGACTGCGCACAAAGCCGGCACCATTCGGGTTGGACTTGGTGGTGGCCGGATCAAAAATGCGGGCACTTCCAAATCTCCCCTCACGGAACGCATCCGTGGGCACAGTGCTGACGCGCGGGGCGGCTGACGTGATTCGAGTGCCTTCGTAGCTGAAGAAGAAAAACGCACGGCTGCGACGGATCGGTCCCCCTGCCGTGCCGCCAAATTGATTTTGGCGAAAGAGCGGCTTGGCCGTCCCGGGCGGCTGAAAGAAGGGAGTCGCGTCCCATGCCGAGTCGCGGATGAATTCAAACGCGGTGCCATGCAGGTCGTTGCTGCCGGACTTGATTGTGGCGTTCACCACTGCTCCGGCTCCCTGGCCGTACTCGGCCGAAAAAGTGCTGGTCTGGACTTTGAACTCCTGCACCGCATCGACTGAAGGCTTGTGCGTCAGGGCGCTGTTTTTGTCAAAACCGGTGATGTGCGTCTTGTTGTCCATCCCGTCCAGAATATAGCTGTTCTGGATGGGCCGGTTCCCGTTGGCCACGAAGTTGTCCCGCTGCACCGTCTGGTAGGAGGGAAGCGCTCCGGCAGACAGCAGCGCGAGTTGGATGAAATTGCGGCCGTTGAGGGGAAGATTCGAAATCGTGTGATCCGAGATCACCTGACCAAGATTCGAAGTTTCCGTCTCGAGCAGCGGCGCCTGGGCTGTAATCAGGACTTCGTCGGCGATCTCACCCACCTGAAGGCGAATGTCGATCTTCAGCCGATCCTGGATCTGCAGGTCGATGCCGGAGCGAATCTCTTTCTTGAATCCGGGCAGCTCCGCGGAAAGCGTGTAATGTCCCGCTCGCAAGAGCGAAAGAACATAATTGCCTTCGCTGTTGGTGATGGTCTGTGTCGCGACCTGGGTTGCTCGGTTGACCGCCGTAATGGTCACGCCTGGAAGCACGGCGCCCGTTGGGTCAGTAACAGTGCCGGAAATGGAACCTGTATCGACCTGGCCAAAGCCGGTGTGGGATATGAGGGCCAGAAAACAGATTGCGAGCCAGCAAAGTGGATGAGTAAGCCGATGGCTTGTCATTGCTGTGACCTCCCCAAGGGACGGATCTCGGTCTTTAAAGAACGAGATTCGCTGAAGCGAATTATAATGCGTTTCGCGCAGGCGTTGCACGAACGAACATGAATCCCTGTGAAACCTCCGTACTACGAACCCTGAATTTCTTTGTCTCCCTGAAAGATTCCACGGTTAAAATGGAATTAAGGCCGTTCACGATCACGTCCACGTCCACGTCGACGACCACGGCCACGTGACGGCCACGTCCGCGTCCAGGTCCACGAGGTACGACTCACTGGATCGTCAGTTAGAATTTGATCATCTTGGTCAACATCGAAACAACACGCTCAATGAGTTGGCCGCCTTTCTGTAGCAACTCAGGATCGGCGAGTTTGAGTGCCTTGCAAGCATCCAGTATGGCTCCGCATTCCATCGATGATCCTCTCGCAATGCTGAAGAAGCGTGAGCTATCAGCTTCGGTCGGTTTTCCTGTCCCTTCTGCAATATTGAGAGGAGACGAAACGGCCGCTTCTTTGAGATGGTCAGCCAGAAAAGAGTACTTACGGGGCATTTGTTTGATAATTTCAGCTGCCACTGCGAGAAACTCAATGGCACACTGGTAGACGTCGAGTTTTTGGTAACTGAGCATAACTAACCTCCTGGCATACTTAACTGGCCAGGAGAGATATTTGCGATTGTTTTTTCAACACGGCAGACGTGGCCGTAGTCGTTGACGTGATCGTGATCGTGATCGTGAACGTGAACGGTCCTTTTTTTGGTTGCGGCTCTGCCGCGTTGTGGTCCCTGTAGCTCTGTGGTGGGAGGAGGCGGCATGGCTAGGTCTGTGAAGTTGTTGGCGTTGTTGGCTCTAGTTTTGTTTGCGGCGCAATTCATTATTCCGGCTTCGCAGCGGCCGCTTCCCCGCCGGCCGCATGTGCTCGTCATCCATGCCGATCAATATCGTTTCGACTGCGTCGGGACGGTGGGAAATCCAGATGTGAAAACGCCCAGCCTGGATTCCCTGGCACGTGATGGCGTGTTATTTCGAAACAGCTTTTGCACCTGGCCGGTTTGCACTCCCTCACGCTACTCGCTGTTGAGCGGCCAGTACGTGCGCCAGCATCGCGGCCGATCCAACGTGGCCACCTTGCTGCCCGGAACGGCGACGTTTGCCAATCTGCTGCGCGCGGCAGGGTACCGCACCAACGCCGTCGGCAAAATGCATTTCATGCCGGCTTATCTGGACGTCGGTTTCACCGAGCTTCAACTGGCCGAACAGAATGGGCGCGGCAGGCTGGTCGACGACCATCACCGCTACCTGAAAGAACGCGGTCTGATCGATTCGGTGGATCTGATTGATCAGGAGCAGCCTTATCGAAGCCAAGCGCCTGAGAGCTATTGGAAGAGTTTCGGCGCCGGCATGTCCAACCTACCCGAAGAACATCATTCAACGACTTGGATTGGCAATCGCTCTGTTGAAGTGATTTCTCGCTGGACGCCGGAAGAACCCGCTCTGTTGATGGTCGGTTTCATCAAGCCGCACCACCCATTTGATCCGCCGGCGCCCTGGGACGCGATGTACGATCCAAGCAAACTGAGGGTGCTACCCGGCTGGATTGAGGAACCCCTGGAGCGGGATCTTCGCCGTCCTGGATATTTTGACAACCGCACTCTCACGCTGCCCGCCCTTCGCCGAGTGATGGCTCACTACTATGCCACGATCTCGCAGTTGGACGCTCAAGTCGGACGTATGATCGATCTGCTGAAGCGAAAGGCAATTTATGATGACACACTGATCATCTTTACATCCGACCATGGCGAGTACCTGGGGTTTCATCACCTGTTGCTCAAGGGCAATCTCATGTACGATCCGCTGGTGAAAGTGCCGCTGATCATCAAATTCCCGCACAGCAAATACGCACGCAAGATGAGCGGCGCGCTGGTCAGCTCTACCGATGTTACCAGCACTATTCTTCGCGAGTCGGGGGTCGAAGCAGCGCCGGACATGCGTGGCCATTCGCTGCAAAGCATTTGCGCCGGAGAAGAGGCCGGCAGAGATTTGATATTTGCAGAAGATGGGGGATTTGTCATGGTGCGCTCCCTCACTCGAAAGTTTCTCTACTCCAGCGAGCCCGGCCGCTCGCTCTTCTTCGATCTGGAAAAAGATCCTCTGGAAATGCATGACCTCGCCGGGGACTCACGCTATAACGCAGAATTGCAAAATATGAAGGACGCCTTGCTGCGTTGGTTTCAGGTAGATGCTCAGACCTCACCTTATCTGGATCTGCAGGCGCGCCAGATCCGACAGCCCAATGTTCCGCCGGATCGGATAACTGCCGAAAGGCAGATGGAGGAATACATACGGTTGCAGATGAGGGCGGTTTTGAAATCGGGCAAATAGTGTCCGTTGTCAGTTGTTCGTTGTCCGTGGTCCGTTGACAGTTGTCCGTTGTCCGTGGTCCGTTGACAGTTGTTCGTGGTCCGTCGTCAGTAGCTGTCAGCAATCAGCAGTCAGCTTTCAGCAATTGCAATGCTTCGCTCGAAGCTGAACAAGCGCGGCGAATCCGCGCCGCATAGCCCGCTTCAGCGAGCTTGCCCGAAGACATCTGAGGTCTTTTGTCAAGTTTA
>DASYPF010000367.1:0-11218 GCA_036006905.1 Acidobacteriota bacterium | reverse complement strand
CGAGATCACGATTGCCCGAGCGGAAATAGCGACGCGCGAGCAGGACATGATCGCTTCGGAGGAAGGCATCAATAGCGCGCAAAACGCCCTGAAGCGCCTGCTGGCGGAAGACCCCAAGTCGGAAGTTTGGAAGCTAACGCTCAATCCTGTCGACGAACCCGCTTTTATCGACTACAAGGCAGACCTGGATTCCGCGATCAAAACGGCCATCGACAAACGTCCCGAGATTGATCAGATGAAGAATCAACTGGAGCGCACCGAAGTGGATCAAGAGTTTTACCGGCAGGAAGGAAAGTGGAAAGTAAATCTCGTAGCCAGCTATTTCTCAACCGGGCTATCGGGACAGGCCTTCACGAGTAAGACCGTCACGGATCCGGTCACCGGAATCCCTCAAGTTGTGCGTGTCCCTGATACCAACTCGCCGTTTTTCGGAACGCTCGGCCCGCTGTACAGCCAGGTATTCGGCAATGACTTTCGCAGCTACACGGCCGGCGTGCAAGTCGAGATCCCGCTGCGCAACCGCCAGAACGAAATGCAACTGGCGCAGTTGTACTTGCAACAGAAACAGAACGTCTCGCGCATGAAGAATGTCGAGCAGCAAATTGTAGTGGAAGTGCGCAATGCGGCTGAATCCATCGAAACCAACCGCAAGCGGGTCGAGGCCGCGCGGCTGGCGCGCGAACTCTCGCAGGAGCAGCTCAATGGCGAGACAAAGAGATTTCAGGCCGGTCTGACCACCAACTTTGTGGTGCTGCAATACCAGCGTGACTTGGCCCAGGCACAGTTGTTGGAAATGCGCGCACTGATTGACTACCGCAAAGCAATCACCGCCCTGGAAAAGGCAACCTACAGCATTCTCTCCGGCAATGACCTGCAAGCCGCCAAGCAGGGCCCGGGAAAGAATGGCAGCGCTACGCCGGAACAGAAAAAGCCGTAGCGAGTCGGAATGACGAATGACGAAGTTCGAATGACGAATGAAGTCATCGGTCAACGGTCATCAGTCATCGGTGCTACCGGTCACTAATGACCGCTGACGAGTGACTGATGACTTCTGTCATTCGTCATTCGCACTTCGACATTCGAAATTAAAAGGTGCCTCCTGCCGACTTCCTTGTAACCACCGCCGGAGAACCAGTAACATCTACACCGACTCATGCTCTCATTTCTGCTGGTCTTCCTCTTCGGCCTGGTCATCGGGAGCTTTTTGAACGTGGTGATCGCGCGCGTGCCCGAACGCCAGTCGGTGATTACTCCGCGAAGCCGCTGTCCGCACTGCTCGACTCCAATTGCCCCCTATGACAATATCCCAGTACTGAGCTTCCTCTGGTTGCGGGGTAGATGTCGTCACTGCCGGGAAAAAATTGCGATCCTTTATCCAGTGGTAGAGCTGTTGACGGGACTCGCATTTGTCGCTGCCTACGGAAAATTTGATTGGACTCCGTCGTTTCCACTGAATGCACTTTTCTTCTCCGCGCTGATCGCTCTGATTTTTATAGATCTGCGCCACAGGATCCTTCCCGACATTATCACGTTGCCATTAATCCTGATCGGCCTGTTCTTGTCCTATATTCAGGATCCTTCGTTGATTGAATCTCGATTCCTGGCGCGACTTTTCGACCTGCAAATGCCCTGGCAGCGCATTGCCGTCCATGCGACTGCCAGTTTGCTGGGCATCCTTTTGGGCGGAGGAGCCCTTTGGGCAGTTGCAGTCGCTTACCTCAAGCTCAGAAAGATCGAAGGAATGGGCATGGGAGACGTCAAGCTCATGGCTGCGGTAGGAGCTTTCCTCGGCTGGAGTCTGGCATGGCTGACGATATTCATCGGTTCCCTTCTCGGCGCCATCATCGGCTCGGCTTACATCGCCTCGCGGCGAAAAGGTCTCCAGTACGAACTTCCCTTCGGCACTTTTCTTGGGTTTGCGGCAATAGTCAGCGCTCTATGGGGCCCGGATTTGATCGACTGGTATTCCAGTTTCTATCGTTAGCCAGGATCATTTACGATTCCACTTCTTTGGATTGCGAATATCGGATTGCGGATTGCGGACTGTCGTTAAGAAGCTTTTCACCACAACGGACACCAAGGGCACCGAGGGTTCTTCCTTTGTTTCTTTCGAGCTGACATTTCCGCAGCCTGGCTTATATCTTCCATAGGAATTAGTAAGATGGATGGTATGACTACTTGTCATTGGTTCCTTCGACTTGTAAAATAGATCTTATGCGTACAAAGGTGACAAAGCGCGGACAGGTCTCGATCCCGTCGGAAATTCGAAGGAAACTCCAGATCGCTCCCGACTCTACTGTGGAATGGGTGCTGGAGGGATCGACTGCCAAAATCATACCGCTGCCAGCCGATCCTTTAAAGGCTTTTCGAGGATCCGGGAAGCAAGGTCTTCTTAAGCTGCTCTTGAAGGAAAGGAAAAAAGACCGCAAGCGGGAAAATGGCCGGTGACAAGATCTTCGTTCTGGACACGTCCGCCCTCCTCACTCTGCGGGAGGATGGCCTGGGCTCGGATGAAGTCGAAGCGCGGATATTGCAGGCTCAAAAGCAGCAATGCCGGCTACTTGTCTCGTTTATGACCCGAATGGAAATTCTCTATCTCGTCCGGCGAGAGGAGAATGAGACAGCCGCCCATGAGACCCTGCGGCTTATCGATTCATTTCCCATCGAATGGATTTCCTGCGAGCTGGAGATACTGGAAGGGGCCTCTTTGTTGAAATCGGGAGGAGGCCTTTCAGTAGCCGACAGTTGGATTGCCGCTACCGCACTGGTGCACCAAGCCACCCTGGTGCACAAAGATCCGGAATTCAGCAAACTCAAGAATATTCCGCAGCAGATACTGGGTCGATGACTGTCCGAGGACGCCCAGCCTAACCCATGGCGGCCCTTCGGGCCTCCGCCTGCAAATTATTTTTCAAAAATCTTTCGCAAATTTTTCGCCAGGGCAGTTATGTCCTGGCATGAGACAAAAGGGACACAGTTTAATCGAATTGTTAGTGGTACTGGGGGTCGCCACATTGTTGTTTCTCTCTGGCGCACCCTCGATTTTATCCCTGCACGACTTCTGGAGCCTGCACGGAGAAGCTTCGCGCTTTGCAGGGGTCTTGGAACAGGCACGGATACGGGCAGTGCTGACCAACACGAACGTGAGAGTCAACAGCGCCGGCGATTCGTATCACGTTCGGCAGGCGGATACAGAGGACAAGGCTTTCTCTCTAAACTCCGGCGTCCGGTTTGATGGGCAGCCGAAATATGTCTCGTTTTCGTCAATGGGGACTGCTTCGCCTGGAGCTACCTTTACCCTGGTCCATAAGTCCAAACGGATAATGGTGGTGGTCTCTCCGGCAGGGCGTGTTCGGGTCGATCAATGAAGGGGAACGTGAGGAAAATCCGCAAGATGAAACCTAACAGGGCAAGTGGCAAGCAAGCCGTAGAGACGCGCTATAGGGCGTCTCTACAAGGCGGCGCTTCACTGCTGGAAATCGTGATCGCGCTGCTGCTTTCACTTACGGCCTTCCTTGTAGCGGCGCCGGCTTTGGCACTTTCCCTGAAAATTCTGACGGTAGACCGAACCGGTCTGGATCAGGAAATCGCGGTCGAAGCCGCCTGGAACGAAATCTGTGCCTCGCCGTCGCAGTTTGCACGCGCCGGGGAAAAGGATTTCAGCGTAGGAGAGAACCGCAGCTTAACGGTTCAGGTCACACCGCTTGAGAGCCACGATGGGCTCTGGCGCTGGCGGCTTTCCGTGCCACCGACTGGATATAATGAGGAGCGATGGCTGGCGAAATGAATGATCGCGAGGGAGGTTTCAGCCTGTTGGAAGTGCTGCTGGCAAATCTTGTTTGTCTTTTTCTGTTCCTTGCCTGGGCGCAGCTTGTGCTGTCGTTCCAGACGGGCTGCCTAAATCAGATCGAAGCTCATCAGGTGCAGGCAGCCGCGCGAGTGGCGAGACACGCACTCGGGACCTCCGTCCACCAAGCAGGTCAAAACCGCAAGAGCGATTATTTGGTTTCTCCTAACTCATCCGAGCTCGGCGTATTTAGCGATTTTTCCGGCAATTCCGGTGATCCGGACAAAACATTGAACCACCCTTTCGAGAATCAGCATTTTCGAATGAATCCCGAATTTTTGAACCCCATAACAGCGGCCGAATTTGACCGCACGGCTGATCTGCAGTGGAAGTCGGGTTCCGGTTCTTATCAGGCTTTTATTTCGCGCACCGTCAAGGCCATGTTTCGAATCAATAATCATCGGGAAGGGCCCAAGTCAGTGACCGCCGAGCTGAAGATGCGCGCTCGCCACTTCGCCGGCAAGCGCACCAATTACGCCAGCCGTTCGTTTCAATTCACTCTTCCGGTGGAAAAAAACCGCGAGCAATGGTTTCGATATGACAGTATCGATTGATCGCAGAGGTGAGAGTGGATTTGCTCTGGTGATGACACTGCTTTTTCTGCTGCTGATAATGTTGTTTCTTTCGGCTTTGCTTTCGACGGCACAGCAAGCAGCCTCGCGTACGGCCGATTCAGCGGAAGCCATGAGAGTTCGATCCAGCGTAATTTCCGGCATCGATTACGCCGAAATGCAGCTTCGGCAATATGACTTTACCGATCTTCTCAAAGGAAAAAATGGAACGCCGGACGCAAGCTCATCCATTGCCCGCCAGCTCTCATTTAGGAATCCAATCAGCAGAGGCATCGTGTCGTCAATCGATTGGCTCGGGCTGACCTATGGCGCTAAGGATGACGACGGACTGTTTTACAACGACGGCGGAGTTTCCAATCCATCCGGACTGCTCCTGAACGGGTGCAGGCTGTTCTTCAAGGCAAGCAACAACCCGGATGATCCCGGAGGACCCTTTGAGGATCAAGATGACGTGATTCTGGTCCGGATTCTAGCTGCGACACGGGCCCGCACTCCGTTTCTGGGTTTGCGATTTCCACGCAACGTGTGTGAGATTATCGAAGTCCAATACAAGAGAACTACCGCGTTTCTCGGGCCCGCTGCGGTTTACTGTCCCTCGGGACGGGTTCAATTGGATCTTACTGCAGGCGGCGCGTTGAAAGGTCGGGCTGAAATTGGAAACGGCTCCGCCCTGGCTACGGCAGATCTGCCGCCCACCATAGCCACCGTATACTCCGACCAGCTTGATGGCGATCCAGCGGCGCTTGATATATCGGCGGCCCTGCGCTCCGATGCACGCCTGCGATGGTTGGCCAACCCAGCTTTTGTTGACCATTGGAAATCTCGAATTTCCCATTACGCTGAAATATTCAACGAACAGGCCAGTACACCGCGCATACAGTGGGCGCCGGCAGGATTTGAGCTCAATGCAGGAACAACCGTCCGGGGCGTTATCTTCTCAGAAGGGCCGGTTGTCCTTAGAGAGTCAGCCAAAATTGAAGGATTGCTCGTGCTGATTGATTCGGCCAGCCTGCGCTTGTTAGATACTGCCTCGATCTCGGGGGCGGTGACCGCTGTCGGCGCCAACCAGGTTTTCCAGATCCACCTGCAGGACCAGTCTCAAATCGAGTACCGCCCCTCTGTGGCGCGACAGGCCCAGCGTCTTCTGCCGCTGTCGCGCACGCAATTCCGTTACATCACCCCTGAAATGGAGATGTAGCAGGATGCTTCGGGAAGAAAGGGTCACCCGTCACCCGACAAATGTGGTATCTGTCACGTCTGCAAGGTGTTATACTGGCACTATTATGCGTCTACGTATCTTTGCGTTAGTCACTGTTTTACTCGGTGTTTCCAGCCTTAGCGCTCAATCGCTGGCAGAACTGGCTCGAAAAGAACGCGAGCGCCGCGAAAAAGAGACCAAGGTGCCCCGGGTCATTCGCAATGAGGACCTGAAGAATTTAGGTGCAGCGAGGGTGACTACAACTACGTCGCCCGCTCCTACGACCCCGAAAGCAGAGGCCGTCATAGCCGGTCCGGGCGCTCCGCCAACGCCGGAGGGTCCACCCCCTCCTCCCGAGGACGAAGGTTATTGGCGAAAGGCTTTTAAGGAAGCCCGGTTTAATTTAAAGCTCGTACAGAACCGCCAGATGGTGCTCGAGTTGAGGATCAACGATTTGCGCAATCGGGTGCTGACCGAGAATGATGGCAGCATGCGCACGATGATTGAGCAGACCCTGAATACGGCCGCTGAAGAGCTCCAGAAAAATAAGGGCGAAATTGCCAAGGCGGAAGATAAGCTAAAGAAGCTGGAAGAAGAAGCTCGCAAGGCCAACGTTCCACCTGGCTGGACTCGTGAAGAGGCCGAGTCTGAGACAGCGCCAAAGCCAGCCACTCCGCCTGCGCCACAATTCCCTTCGGCTGTTTCCCCGCCACCCTTCAATTAAATTTCGTCTCAGGTTTCAGCCGCTAAAAACTCGCAGAGACGGCTCGGGGTGGGCCGTCTCTTGTAGGTTTACGGCTGGTAAAGGAAACCCAGGCGGCAGCCTAGTCCATCAGCTTCAATTTCCACCACAGCACCTTTTCCAGATAATCCAAATCAAAAGGCTTGATGATGTAGTCGAACGCCCCCATACCCAACGCACCCCGCCCTACGGATTCATCGGTCACGGCGGTGACCATGATGACGCCGATATCTTTGTCGTACTCTTTGATTTCCTTCAAGACTTCCAACCCGCTTTTCCCAGGCATGTAGATATCGAGCAGGACCACCTTAGGCTTTTCCGATTTCACCTTTTCCATTGCTTCCGCGCCATTGGAAGCGGTGACAACCTCATAGTTCTTCTTCTCAAGAAACTTTCTCAACAGATTGACAATGACGGGTTCATCGTCGACAACCAGGATCTTGGGCATGCTTATTCGATTACTCCTTAACCTTTATCCAAAACATCGACATAATAGTCCAACTATTTGCAATCATGCCAGGATTACCTGAATTTCACAAAGAATCAGATTGGGGCTTTCGGCTGTCAGCTCTCAGCTAGCTCTCAGCTCTCAGCTCTCAGCTATCAGCTCTCAGCTCTCAGCTCTCAGCTCTCAGCTATTTATTTCTGTGGTCTAAGGTATGCAGTTGTCTTCGGTTGTGGAAGCTGGAATTCGGAGCTTTGTGATTTGACGCCTGAAAAGTGACGAACTCCTAGCTGGGAGCTGACAGCTGAAAGCTGACAGCCAAGAGTCCCAACCCGATTCTTCGTGAAATTCGTGTAATTGATGGCTGTTACAGTGTACTAGTCTTTCCAAAGGACAGGCTTGCGCGCCGTGTGGAGTGCGGCAATTCCAATGGTTAAGTTCGTAAATCTGACGTCCTGAAATCCGTTTCCGCGCAGAATGCAACACAGACTCTGCTGATCAGGAAACTCCCTGACCGAATCTGGAAGGTAGCGGTAAGGCCCGGCTGTCCCGGAGACAATTCGGCCGATGACTGGAAGAATATGGTCGAAATAGAATTCAAATAAGTCGCGGAGCAGCGGAACAACCGGCTTTGAGAATTCAAGAATGGCCAGAAACCCACCCGGCCGCAGCACCCGCAAGAACTCTCTCAATCCCCGGTCCAATTCCTGCAGATTTCTCACTCCAAAGGCGACCGTGACGGCATCAAATGACTCTTTTCCGAACGGAAGCGAGAGCGCATCGCCCTCGGCAAACTTAACTCTGTCGACCAGGTTCCGGTTACGCACTTTGCTCTTGGCGATCACCAGCATCGGGTGGCAGAAGTCTACTCCCACGACCGCGCCCTTGCGCGACAGCTCCATAGCCAGGTCTCCCGTCCCGGTGCAGACGTCGAGGATGGCGATGAGACGGTCCAAGCCGTTGATTTCTTTAACCAGACGACGACGCCAATACCGGTCAATATTCAGCGAAAGGAGGTGATTCAGCAGATCGTAGCGAGATGCAATCGACCCGAACATCTCTCGCACTCGGGACGAGTCTTTGTCCACCACAGTCACAACAGAAATCCTTCCAGTTCTGCCCTTACCCGTTCCACCGGGATGGCGGTGCGAATGGTCACCTTTCCGATCTCCGCGGGAAGCACAAATGTAAAGCTGCCATCGCGAACTTTCTTGTCGTGTCGCATTTTCTCCAAGAGAAAAGAGGGGGAGCAGTTTAGAGCGGGAAGTTGGCCGTTTCTTCGTACCAGCCGCTCGATGGCGGCGACCGTGGAAGGATTACAGAGTCGAATCGATTCGGCCAACCGGGCGGCGAAGAGGATCCCCCATCCAACCGCCTGTCCGTGACTGAATTCGCGGAATTCTCCAGCCGTCTCGATCGCATGCCCAAGGGTGTGACCGAAGTTTAAAATCATGCGCCGGCCGCCTTCTTTTTCATCGGCGGCTACCACCGCCGCCTTACAGCGCACGCAAAGCTCGATGATCGCGCTGATGTCAGACCCGTGCTGCCAATTCCCCGCCATGAGTTGCTCGTACAGGCCATTCTTTTCAATCAGCGCATACTTGATCACTTCGTACATCCCCGACCGGAACTCGGATTCCGGCAAGGTTCGTAGAAACGCAGGGTCGATGAGAACAGCGCATGGCTGGTGGAAGGCTCCTATCAGATTTTTTCCCAGCGGATGGTTTATTCCAGTCTTTCCTCCGATGGAAGCGTCGACCTGAGCCAATAACGTTGTCGGGACTTGAACAAAGCGAATGCCGCGTAAAATGGTCGCAGCAGCAAAGCCGGCCACGTCGCCCAGCACTCCGCCCCCGACGGCCACCAGCACGTGACCGCGTTCGACACCATTCTCCAGTAGAAAAGTCCAGATCGATTGGAGCGTCTCGATCGTCTTTGAAGTCTCACCCGATGATATGACGCAGGTTTTATACCCAGTATCATCGGATGGAAACGAACCGGAGTAAAGACTGTATACATTCTGATCGCAGACCAGGAAATAGCGCTGGGAGGGAGCGAGCTCGGTAAGAGATTCCGAAAGGCGTGGAAAGAGACCGGATTGGATAGTGACCGGATAGGAGCGGTCTCCCAGAGCAACTTGGATTTCCACCATTACCGGGCGACCATGCCCTCGGTGGGACTGCTGGCAGTGGCGTACGACTTTTTGGGAATGCGACCTGAAAGGAAAGCAAGGCGCCCAGCCTGCACGGCCAGCCCCATCGCTTCCGCCATTTTTACCGGGTCCTGGGCTCCCGCGATTCCTGTGTTCATCAGAACGGCGTCACACCCCAACTCCATGGCCATCGTCGCGTCCGACGCTGTCCCCACGCCCGCGTCCACGATGACAGGAACACGAGCCATTTCCTTGATGATGCGAATATTGTTCGGATTCTGAATTCCCAGACCCGACCCGATGGGCGCTCCCAGCGGCATCACCGCGGCCGCCCCAAGATCTTGCAGCTTGCGGGCCATCACCGGATCGTCGCTAGTATAAGGAAGAACCACGAAGCCTTCCTTGACCAAAACTCTCGTAGCCTCCAGCAACGCCTCATTATCAGGGTAAAGCGTTTTCTCGTCGCCGATGACTTCCAGCTTGACCCAATCGGAAAGTCCGGCTTCCCGGGCCAGCCTTGCATAGCGGATAGCATCTTCGGCCGTGTAGCATCCGGCGGTATTGGGAAGAATGAGGTATCTGTCGGAATCAATCGCGTCAAGCAGTGATTCGCGGGAGCGATCAGAAATGTTCACGCGCCTCACTGCTACCGTTACTACATGGGCCTGGCTGGCTTCCAGCGCGTCATTCATCTGCTGGATGCTGGCATATTTGCCCGTCCCGACAAAAAGTCGGGATCGAATTTTACGACCGGCAATTTCAAGAACGTCCTGGTGCGGCGTGGCCACTTGCCTATCCACCTCCAACAAAATGAACAATCTCCACGTTATCACCGGTCTTCAGGAAAATTGTCTCCCATGCGTTCTTGGAGACTATATTTCGATTCAGCTCTACAGCGACCCGTTCTTTCTTCACTTCCAGAAACTCAATAAGTTCTGAAATTCGGATCGACTCGGGGACATTCTTGCACTCCCCATTGATGGTGATTTCCATTTGATTCCCTGGGCACATTGCCCAGCATTCTATGATAGCATTCCGCCTTTGGTGCAGACAACGCTGGATCAATTGGCCGGCAGATGGAGTTAGGCACGGCTGAACCAGACAAAATTCACCGCGAAGGCGCGAAGTTCGCGAAAGCAATAGGATAGGGATTTCCGCAAGGTCTGGCGCTCGCAGTGAGAGGAACTGATGAGTTTTGACAGAATAAAGGGGTTCGTGTTTTTCGCGCTTTCGCGGTCAGTTCTAGTCTAACGCACATCGCCAATCTCCCGAACAATAGAAATGGCGTTTCTCTTTTTTTATCTGTTTGCGGCGGTCGCCTTGCTTTCGGCATTCAGCGTGATCTTGCAGAAAAAGGCGATGTCCAGCGCGCTTTCATTGATCGTCTGCCTGGGCGCTATTGCCATGTTGTATGTCCAGTTGGAGGCGATCTTTATCGCCGTGATCCAGGTGATCATCTACGCGGGCGCCATCATGGTGCTTTTCCTCTTTGTTATCATGCTGCTCGATCCAGCTTCCGAAAAGCTGGCTGCCTCACTCAAGGGCCTCGCTTACATAGCGGCGCCCTTAGGCATTCTGCTGGCGATTTTGTTCTTTCAGGCAAGCCTCGCATACCACCCTTTGGCTTTGGAGGCGTCAAAGGCTGCTCCGTCTGATATTTCCTCCATAGGAATGCAACTGTTTTCCAACTACCTGCTGCCATTCGAAGTTACATCCATTTTGGTGCTCGTTGCCGTGATGGGAGCGGTAGTGCTTGCGAAAAAGAAACTATGATCCCGGTACAACACTATCTGGTAGTGGCGGCTGCTCTCTTTTTTATCGGTGTAGTGGGGGTGTTAACCAAGCGTAACGTTATTACGATGTTCATGTGCATCGAGTTGATGCTGAACGCCGTAAACCTGACTTTCATCGCTTTTTCACGATATCTGGGAAAACTTGACGGACAGATCTTTGTCTTTTTTGTGATGACAGTGGCTGCAGCGGAGGCGGCAGTGGGCTTGGCAATTATCGTTGCGCTCTATCGCAATCGCGAAACGTTAAATGTGGACAATGCCAGCTCGATGAAGTGGTGATGGCATGTTGAAGCTCCTTTACCTGATCCCGATTCTTCCTCTCGCAGGCGCTGCGATCAATGGAGTGATGGGCAAGCGTTTTAGTCGCACAGTGATTTCTTTCGTTTCCTGTGGATTGGTTGGTTTGAGCTTCATTATTGCCCTGGCGTGCTTTGGGGATTTTTTGAAGTTAGCGCCTCCTGAGCGCCAT
>DASYPF010000366.1:0-10459 GCA_036006905.1 Acidobacteriota bacterium | reverse complement strand
GCCCAGCCAAAAAGCGGCTGGGCTGGCACCCTGCAAGTGTGCTCTGTGCACCTACGGCTCACCTGTCCGCTTCGCGGACAAAGCGCGGCTTCGCCGCGCTGGGACCGCTTGCGCGGTCCGGTGACATTGGGGATCGTTGACCGGGGGTGCCTGGCGCTTCGCGCGTCGGCACCCCCGGCTACTGCTATTCGTCCGCTTCGCGGACAAGAGACGCGCATATAGCGTGTCTCTAAGAAATGTCCAAACTCCAGGGCCCGAATGGCCGCTATTAGGTAGACCGCCCCGATCTCCCCGGATTCTTCATAAATTTTTGGTACGCTTCTGAATGTTGAGCTCCGGAAGATCTGGCCCCACGAGGGGAGCAGTTCACGCTGCTGTGGCTCACTGACAACATCGAGGCTCTCTGCTGAAGCGACTTGTGATCGTGTCGACCCTCGCTCTCTCGCTGCCCGCCGCGGTGTCCGCCGACGATAGGGCAGCGTGCGCCGACGTGGACGTGCGCGAGGCGCTGGGACCGGTGCGTTTTCAAAACGACAAGACGTGGTGCTTTGCCTTTGCGGCAGCCGACCTGCTCACCTACCGGTTCAGGAATGAATTGAAAGGAGAGCGCGTGTCGGCAGTGTACACAGCGTTGACCTATAACCGGAAGTTTTCTTTCGACCCCTATTCCGACGCGGGCGGCTTAGCGCGCTTTGCCATCACGGCCGCTTATCGGAAGGGTTTCTGCCCGCAGAGCCTCGAGGATGGGGCCCTGAGGCGCGGTCCGTTGGGGAGCCTGAACGAGAAGCTCCAGATCTTGCGCGCGCTCAAGACCATGTATGACAGCAAAGACATGTTGGGTCTCAACCGCAAGCTGGACGAGCTCGCGAAGACCAATAGCATTGTGGCAGCCGTCCCGCGGGAGAAACTCATGCGCGTGCTGCGGCAGAGCAGCCGGAGGAGCTTCCCCATTAAATTCGCCGATTTGCTGTGCGGCAACAATCGATACAAACCGACGACCAGGATTAATGTGAAGTCGATGATCAAGTGGGTGTCGGGCACGACGAGGATGCTCAGGACCATTGACGAGCAGTTGACGGCGAGCAATATTGTCGGCATTGCATACTATTCGGCATTCCTGCTTTTTGGGAATGAGGCGCCACAAACGGACCAGCACCTTTCGGTTCTCGTCGGCAGGCGGTGGAACGCCGGACGGAACCGATGCGAGTATTTGATTCGCAACTCGTTCGGTCCGGACTGCCTCGGGTATGCCGACCATTACAGGGCGCCTGAGAATTGCCAGTCCGGCCACATCTGGGTCCCAAGAAGCGTGTTGGAGAGAAACGTCTATGCGGTGACGTACATCAAACCCTGACCCGCCGTCGCTAAAGCCGTTGAGTTGGGTGTCGATGAGTTGGAGGTCGATTACAAGAATGGGTACGAGCGCGTGTGTGCGATGCGTGGCAATTTCGGAGTGGGGATCGCTACGCTTGATGTCAGTAGCGAAGAAGGACGTGGATTGCGCGAGACACTTTGGGCGATCAGCAAGAGGCCAGAAACCGTCGACATTTTCGGAAGCACATACCGGTTGAAGGTGAAGCAATTCGACAGTTTCGGGGAAGACGCATTCAGGGTGACAACTGACTGTCACAGTGGTGCCGGACTCCGGCACCGGCCAATTGGTGGGCCTTGCTGGCAAGATGGCGATTAAGATCGCTGACGGAAAGCACTCGTACGACTTCGAGTATACACTCGCCAAAACTCCATGAAGACCAGTTAGTTAGTTTCTGTCGCGAAACTCGCAAACTGAAGATTGGTTATTTTCGGCTTAGATCTGGCACCACCACGGGGCTTGCCCCCGTGGAGTGATGATTGACAACTAAGAGCAACCCGATCCGTTGCTGGTTCGCCACCACGGGGCTTGCCCCCGTGGAGTGATGATTGACAACTAAGAGCAGCCCGATCCGTTGCTGGTTCGCCACCACGGGGCTTGTCCCCGTGGAGCGATGATTGACAACTAAGAGCAACCCGATCCGTTGCTGGTTCGCCACCACGGGGCTTGCCCCCGTGGAGGGATGATTGACAACTAAGAGCAACCCGATCCGTTGCTGGTTCGCCACCACGGGGCTTGTCACCGTGGAGCGATGATTAGTAGCTAACCGGTTGCCGCCGAGCGCCGAATCGTCCATCAAGAAGTGGTTATTATGCAGTGGCGGCTTTCGATTCTTGCAATGATAGTCTTCATCGCTCCACGGGGACAAGCCCCGTGGTGGCGGGAGAGGTAAATTGCTGCAGTTAGTTCCCAATCATGGCTCCATGGGGGCAAGCCCCATGGTGGCCAGTGCTGCGAAGTAGTGTTAGTTGGAGTTTGGCGACAGAATCAAAATTCTTGCCTTCTCCCGGCCGAATCACTGGTTAAGCAGAATGGGTTACCGGTTCAGCCGTCGCATCCAGAAAAGCTTCGCGACCGACTCGATGGCTGCCATGGTCAGGGCCGTGGCCCAACCGGCTTGATGGACACTCTATTTTTCAGCCGATGCTGCACTTGCTTTCAACAAGCGCCAATCCTGCGCTTCCGCCCATGCTTGAAAATTGCGCCACCCGACTTCCGGATAGTTTCTTCGTAGCGCCGCAATGTCTATGCTGTAACCCTCTCGATTGAACCAATCAAACATCTTCGCGAAATCCTCGTTTGCGGCTCTGAGCTGCTCGATTGGCAGTTCGACGTATTCGATCTTTTTCCCGGAAACGCGCGACAAGATAGCGGCAACTTCCGCTCCGGAGACTTCGTCGGAAGCAATATCGATGCGGTTGCCCAGAAAGGAATCGCGCTTTTCCAATGCCAGGGCGGCGAAACGTGCGATTTCAGCCAGCTCGATTTGCTGCAGCTTGCGCGAAGCGGGCAGCGCCATGGATAGTTGTCCCTGTTGCAAACCGGGCAGCCACCACGGGCTGAGAAAGTTCTCTCTAAAGAAAACCGGTCCAATGATGGTGAAGGGTACGCCAATCTTCTTGATGTGCTGCTCGACCTTGTACTTGCTGTCAAAGTGGGGAATGCCCGTGTTGCGATCGGCCGACGCGACTGAGGTGTAGACCAGGTGTTTTACGCCCCGCGCTTTGGCCGTGTCGGCCAAATTTATCCCCTGCCGTGTCTCGACATCCATCCCTTTCTCGAAAGGCGTGGACATCGCGAAAATGGCATCGACGTTCGATGCCGCCCTTTCGAGTGAAGCGCGATCTTCCAGGTCTCCCAACACTATCTCGGCGCCGCGGCGCTTGAGTTCCTGAGCCGCTGCTGAGTCGGGTTTTCGGGTCAAAGCGCGTACACGGTGTCCTCTATCAAGCAACAGATGGGCCAGTGTGCCGCCCTGTTTTCCAGTAGAACCTGTAACGAGCACAGTAAGTGGATTGGACATGATGAATTCCTCCTGACAGGATTCATATGCGGCGGGTCGTTCTGAGGTTTCCCAAAAAACGGGATATTATGGGAGGTATATCGATCCGATGCATTGTGGTACGGAGTCGGATGCAGCGCAAAGGCGCAGCTCCTTGGGCATAGCTATTCTCTTCTCCAAAAACATCGACGGTGATTTTTTCAGGTGCTACACTGGTGCCATCCGTAATACATAACGTTGAAGCGCGACGCTACATGACTAAGCTAGGCCAAGCCATCCTTGGGGCGCTGGCTCTGTACCTCACGATTTGGCCCCACGAAATGGGTCATTCGGTTGCTGCGTTCCTCTTTGGATGCAAGGCTGACTGGTGGCGTACCGATATGTCGGTCTATTTGTGGAGCAGCTGGGCGGGGAAGGTCGACTATCGATGTCTGGACGTCAAGGGTCCAACGGCACTTGCTACCGTTGACTTCGCTGGCATCGCCGTGAACCTTTTCCTGCTGGCCCTGTGTCCGGTCTTGGGGGGGTGGTGCGGAGGAAAGGCTGCGCCAAGCGACAGGACGGGCTGGATTTTACTGGCGACGGTCTGGTGGGCGTGGTCAAACTATGCGGAGGCATTCTCGTATCTCATTGTCAACACGGCCTGGCTCACGTCCGACATGAAGACGGTCGCAGCAGCAACGGGAATGAGCAGATGGATCTGGTTCACGGCCGGAGTCTCAGCCGCATCAGCCATAGGATGGCTCATGTGGCGACCGACGAAATGGGCGGCTGCGGTGCTAGCAGCACCGCAGCCGGCCCGCGGGTGGCTGCCCGCTGTCTTTCCTCTCTATGCACTCGTCGCTGGAGGGGCGATGTCAGCGGCGAGGATCATCCTCACTTGAGGTGTCGCCTTCTTAGAAACATGGCTGTAAGTTATTGAGTTTCTTACTCACATCACACACAGCTTGCTGTGGGTAAACAGGGCTAACAATCGGCACCCAGCCGACGCGCCACCGCTATTCCCTTGGATCGATTTACCGCCGCGCGGCTGATGCCGTCGCAGCCGCCTCGCCAGAGCGCACTATGTTTTCTCTACGGAAACCTTCCGAACAATTTATCGGGAGATTTCTTGAAGACCAAAAAGGCGACCAATTCTCCTATTCAGAAGTTGGCTTTTCGCAAGTAGAGTGGGAGCGAAGTGACGATTCTGTATATTACAAAATTTTTGCCTTCTCCCGGCCGAATCACTGGTTAAGTAGAACGGGTTACCTGTTCAGCCGTCGAATCCAGAAAAGCTTTGCTGCCGGCTCGATGACTGCCATGGTCAGGGCCGTGGCTCAACCGGCCTGATGGAGTACCCTATTTTTTAGCTGATGCTGCGCTTGCTTTCAACAAGCGCCAATCCTGCGCTTCCCGAGGCAACCTCGGCGCAGGCTGGCGTCGACTAAGTGTCCCCCGTTGGCGCCCGGGGCGTTTCGAGAACGGCGATCTGGCGGTCTTGGCACCTTGAGAGCGTAAGCAGCGCTACCGCAGCGCCGACCAATGCCATAAGCATATCCGACTGAGTATCCCAAGGGTCTCCTTGTGTACCCAGAAACTCATCCGCTCCATGCCCAAGAATGATTGCCATCTGCCATTCGACAAGCTCGTAGGTTGCACTTACAGCCAGGGCGACACAGATGACCAGAAACGCAAGCATTCTACCGCTCCGAACATATCTGCCTCGCACCAGTATCTCCCGCGCGAGGAGAGCCGGAGTGAACCCCTGCATAAAGTGGCCCAACTTGTCGTATGGATTCCTGTGCCAACCGAAGAGCTTCGCTACCCAGAAGCCGGCCGGCACGCGAGCGTACGTGCAGGCGCCACCGGCAATCAGCACTAGCGCATGAAGACAGATGAGCACGTAAAGCAGTGTAGTAAGGGGGAAGCGTCGGTAGGTGAGCACTAGAATAGGAACGCCGACCAGAACGGGAAACACCTCCAGCAACCACGTGAGGCGATCGTAGGGGCGAATCCCGGATAGCAGCAGCGCTGCCAACACCACGATCATGCCGACGATAAGGATCGCTTCTCGTCTCAATCCGGGTCCCATCAGTAGACCTTCTGCGCGAGTTTCATGCCGCTCATTCGCCCGGCTGGGGAACCGCATCAGTGACCGAAACCTTTGAAGGAATTGTAAATCTCTATCCAGCTGCTGAGTCGATCAACAGATTCTTCCGCTGCCATTGATTCGGCTTTAGTGCAGATCCTTCCCTGAGCTATTGGGTATACTGCACGAGAGAGCAAGACAAAAATAGAAGTTACTATAAAAATTCTTCTTGAGTCACGCATTCCAATTATCCAAGGGGGCCTAACGCCCCGGCATGCAACGACAGTCGCTTTCATCCGAAGAAGATCGACGTCAGCCGCAAATCACGCCGATGCGCGGGAGGCATTCGACATTCGAACTTCGTCATTCGACATTCGCCATTCGCACTTCGTCACTCGAACTTCGTCATTCGCCATTTACAGAACTTCGTCATTCGCGCTTGAGAAGCCCGTGCTTTTCGCTGAATACCGCCGCGGGCCACACGAAATAGAAATAGACGTCCAGGACGGGCTGGCTTGTCCCCCGAGCGGCTGCAGCGCGATAAATTCGCGCCTGCTGCCGGTACTGTTCCATGCGTTCGGGAACCTGGGCTGCGCTTACCTGATCCGTCTTGTAGTCGATAATCGACAAGCTTCCATCTTCCTGCTGCACAATCAAGTCGATTACTCCTTCATACATACGCGGAAATTTTTTGTCCGTGACGGCGAACTCTTCGGGCAGGTTTAGCAGAAAAGGCACTTCGCGATAGATTTGGCGCGCGCGGTGGAACAGACCTCCCAGCGCGGGAGGAACAGGCCGGCTCACCAGCTTGTGAAGTTCTTTCCCATCTGCCAGCCCATATTCCAACGCCGTCTGTTCGATTAAAGGGCTCAGCTTGAAGTTGTCCGCGCCTGACGACTCCCCGCCACCTCGCAACAGAAACTCTTCGGGAATCCGATACATCACTCGATGAAAGGCTGAACCGAGTGCGGAGGCCTCTGCCATTCGAGACAGCCGGGGAGCGGCGAATGAAGTTTCTGTCGCTGCCGCATCTTTCGCGGCACTCGCGGTGGCCGGCGACCAGGAAATCGCGGCGCGTCTGAAGGCAGCAGATCGGTCATCGCGCCACTCTGTCAGTTCGTCTTCCCATGTTCGTTCACCTTCTGGAACTACTTCGATGTTTGTTGAAATTTCCGGGTCTGGTGGAAGGTCTGGAGCGCTTACGCTCCACAATCTTATTCCCTGTGCTGTCAGTTCCTCGCCAGGCGCTATGCCAAGAGGAATTTCAGGCAGAACCGGGGCGAGATGCTTGAGCAATCCCTGCAGCTTTTTCGGAGAGTAGGCGGAAATCAACAGATGGTCCCGGGCCCGGGTCGCGGCAACGTACAGCAGCCGTTTCTTCTCGGCCTCCTGCCGCCGCTCTTCCGCTTCCTTGGCTGCCCGGAAATCCGGCGTCTCGAAAGTTGGGCCCGTTCCCTTGATGTGAAATTCCAAAGATTCTGTGGCGTTGTTAAAGATGGCGGTGCAATCATCGCTTCCGGCTCCAATGATGTTTGCCAGGATGACTATGGGAAACTCAAGCCCTTTGGATCTGTGGATGCTGAGAAGTTCGACGGCATCATCATCGGTTTCCACCAGTGTCGACTCGGGTTCCTGTCGCGTGTCTTCTTCGAGATGATGTAGCCACTGGACGAAACGCCGGAAAGTTGTAGGCCCCGCCTGCTCGAAAGCACGTGACCGCGCTACGGCCTTTTTCAAATTCGACACGGCCTGCCGGCCAAACCTTGTCAGCAGATGTTTTTCGAGCGCATGTGTTTCACGATAAAGCCTCTCCAGTGTGAACGCAAAGGAAGCCCGGTTTCTCTGCTCATGCAGGCTGCGCAGCAGCGCCAGGGCGCGATTTATCTCCGCGTCGGTAGAAGTCCGAGCCGCGACACCGCCCGCAGGGGAGCGGACTCCCCCAGGAGAGTCCCCGCCTGAGGCGGGGAGGCTTGGAATTTCCTCGCCAGCACCCTTGGTGGTGCTGTCTAGAGCCTTGAAATAGGACAGCGTACCCGTCGCGTTTCGCAGACGGAGAAGGTCTTCATCGGAGAAACCAAAGAAAAGCGACCGCAGCGCGGCCACCAGCGCTATTTGATCTGCCGGATCATCAATGGCCTTCAGGCATGCCACCAGCGCGTGGATTTCCTGGCGGGTAAAGAATTGCTTGCCGCCTTCCAGCCGGTATGGAATATCTGCGGCGCGCAGCGCTGCCTCATACAGGTGTGAGGACGTCAGCGTCTGGAAAAGAATTGCGATATCGCGCCAGCAGGCGTTCCGCAACTGCTGGGTCATGGGATCACGCACCTGCCAGCGTTCTCCCTGAATCCGGCGAATCACGGAAACCAGCGCTTTGGCTTCCATTTCCCGGGACATATCGATTTTTTCCGGCAGGACTGTATTGCAGAGAATCATGATCGGCGGAGCGCCTGTTTCTGCGGGGGCGGCCGACGTGAGCAATTCTTGGTATTCAGGCTGGAAGTTCTCTTCGCGCTGGATCATTTGCCCGAAAATGTGGTTGATCCAATCGACCAGTTCTTTTGCGGAGCGGAAATTTTCCTGGATCCGTTGAATCTCGCCCTGGCGCGTGATGTTTTCCCGCGCTTCCATGTAGATTTCAATGTCGGCGCGGCGGAAACGGTAAATCGACTGCTTTGGATCGCCGACAACACACAATTTACCGGGTCGAAGCTTCACGTCCTGCCAGCGGTCGGCCTCGGCTTCCTGCTCGCACAAGAAAAAAACAATCTCCACCTGAAGCGGATCCGTGTCCTGAAACTCATCGACAATAACGGAACGGTACTGCTCGTGAAAATAACCCCGTGTCGCCTTGTCTTTGAGGAGAAGGTCGCGGGCCTTAAGCAGTAAATCGTCGAAGTCGAGGACATTGCGCCGGTTCTTCTCCTGCTCGACACTTTCGATTGCGTCTTTCAGCAGCTGAAGCAAATCGACCAGTATGGAAGTGAAAAGCCGGTCCCGAGTCTTCAGCAGTAGATCTGCCTCTTCCTTCAGCTTTTCGCAGAAGCCGGGGCGCCAGTTCGCCTTGTTCCCTGATTTCCGTGTGACTTTCAGTTCCCGCAAGAACTTGATGAGAAGCGGTGGATGGCCGGCTGTTGCGTCGCTGAAAGATTCGCAGGCGGCGCTCCAGTGCTCGAAACCGGTATCCTCTGCACTCCTGCAATGCTGCAGGTAAGAACGCGCTCGGGTAACGATCTGGGCCACTTCTGCGCTTGCCTGCGCGGCCGAATAGGCGGAACGCGGCAGCCCGTTGGAATGTTGGCGCTGGCGGTACAGCGCGAGGAAGAGGTCCTTGATCTTTTCCAGCTCCAGGCCGGCTGCCAGCGCCATCTTCAATGTATCGTTGTGTGATGCCAGAATCTTGTCCAGCCAGGAGATCCACTCCTGATCCACCAGCAGCGTCGCACCCAGTTCGTCAAGTTGAATGAAGTTGGGATCCACGCGCGATTCCACCGGGCGCTCTCGCAGGATCGAGGCCGCGAATCCATGTATGGTAGAAATCTGGGCCGCGTCTAGTTCGCCGAGCGCCTCAGTAAGCAGCTCAAAAACTTCGGGAGCTTCGATGCGCTTCTTCTCCAGCGCTTCCCGGATGCGCTGCTTTAGCTCCCCGGCGGCTTTCTCAGTGAAGGTGATGGCCACAATCGAGGAAATTGGCATATGGGCGAGGACCTGCTCAACGACCCGTTTGACCATGAGCGCTGTCTTTCCGGTTCCTGCACCTGCTTCCACGCAAAAAGAAGTGGAAAAATCGCGGGTGACACGGTCGCGAACTTCTTGATCCTGAGTCACGGGTAGTCCTCCAATAAGCCCAGAAACTCCAACTCCGGGGAATGAACTTTGAAGGAGTGGATGCGGTCCACGGCTTTGTCACAGACCAGCCGGTAATCGCACCACTTGCAATTTTGTTTGCCCGGGCCCGGTCTTGCGGGAAAGCGCCCACGACGCATGGCTGTCGTGATAATTTGAAGGATCTGCGCTAGCTGCTTTTCTTTCTGTTCCCAATTTTCCCCGGTGAACGGGTGGACGTGAAATTTTCCGAGGGAAGATACGAAGTAGTATTCTGCCACGCTCTCTTCCAGGCTGCTTAAGCCGTACAATTCGGCTGCTGCCATCAAGTACAGCGGGAGCTGCAGCTTTCTTCCTCCTTCAAAAATGGCCTGCTCGTTGAGACGATACATGCCGGTCTTATAGTCGACCACGCGAATCGCACTCCGGGCACGATCAATATCAACTCGATCAATCCGTCCGGTGAGACTCAAACACGATCCGTCGGGCAGCGTCAGTTGAAACGGGGTACTCCCGGCTGCTCCAAAATCCACTTCAAATCGGTCGGGAACGACAGCATCTGTTCTTTCGATTTCTTTCTGAACAAACGTGTGGAGGTCGGCCAGTATCTGTTCGGAGTCCAGCTCCCAGAGAAGCTGATAGCCGGTTGCGCCCCTCTCTTCTGCTTCGCCAAATGCCTCTTGGGCTACTTCGTCAAGCAATCGATGCAGCCATGCTGCATGCTGCACCGCCAACGGAAACCAGCCTTTCTCCCGGGCGCCTCGCATAAATGCATCCAGGATTTTGTGTACCAGGCCGCCTTTGTCCAGAGGGGAAATCTTCTGGATCGTCTCCGGATCCTGAACCGCCTGGAGGCGGAGCAGTTTCAGAAGGAAAAATCTATAAGGACACGTTGCAAAAATTTCCAGCCGCGAAGGTGAAAAGAACTGCTGATCGGCCCATTGCGAGATGGAAGCTAGCAGCTCAGGCGAGTGGATGAATCCGTCATGGGGCGTAAAATTCCGGCTCCACCGGCATCGGTAGGCCTCGAGCGAGCGGCGCAGGCGCGAATTGTAAAGCGATGCCGGAACTCGGCGGCCGTCCCTCAGCGCGGCCAATGCAAATTGATTTTCGGTCAGCGCCTCAGCCGTTTTTTCCGGTCCCAGTTGAGACAAGGAGACCCGCTTCAGGTGGGGGAGCCTTTCCAGTGTCT
>DASYPF010000365.1:0-8996 GCA_036006905.1 Acidobacteriota bacterium | reverse complement strand
AACGTACTTTCACATCGCGCTCAACAAAGGCCCGGAATAAGTCACGGTAATTCCAAATATCGCAGAGGTATTGTAGTACACGAAGCCGGGTATCGGCTGTGATCACCGTTTCAGCTGGCCCATTTTCTCTCTTCCCGTGGGAGACATCAGATAGTTCGTACCCGGCTGAGTCGGGTCCCACTGCCAAATTCATACCGCCGCTCTTACTCTGGATTTGTACCATTCAATGGTTTTGAACAGACCTTCCCGAAATGAAGTCCTCGCCTTGAATCCAAACAATTGCTCTGCTTTTGAAGTATCCAAACAGCGGCGCGGCTGGCCGTCTGGTCTGCTTGTGTCCCAAACAATTTCTCCGCGGAATCCTGTCAGTTCGGCAATCAAGCTAACAAGATCGCGAATACTGATCTCCATGCCCGATCCGAGATTTACCGGGTCGCTGGCATTGTATAGTTCTGACGCGCACGCGATGCCTTCGGCGGCGTCCTCTACATACAAAAATTCCCTGGTCGCTGCGCCGGTACCCCAAACTTCTACGCGCGGATCATCGCGTTCTTTTGCCTCCAGGCACTTTCGAATAAGGGCCGGAATTACGTGGGAGGATTCACACTCAAAATTATCTCCCGGACCGTACAGGTTGACGGGCAGCAAAAAAATCGAATTGTAACCGTACTGCTGCCGGTATGCTTGTGATTGGACTAACAGCATTTTCTTGGCCAATCCGTAAGGAGCGTTGGTCTCTTCAGGGTAGCCGTTCCAGAGATCCTCCTCCTTGAAAGGTACGGGAGTAAATTTAGGGTAAGCGCAAACCGTGCCGACGGCTACGAATTTTGAGACGCCGGTTTTCCAGGATTCGTGGAACAGATGAACTCCCATCACAAGATTGTCGTAAAAAAACTCGGCCGGATGTGTGCGATTTGCGCCGATTCCTCCGACACGCGCAGCCAGATGGATCACCATATCAGGCCGGAAGTCGGTAAGCACGCGGTGCGCGTTGGCGGGTTCCCGTAGATCGTAATCTACACTCGTCGGGACAAATATCTGAGTCACCCCACGGCGGCGCAGCGCCGCGACGACGACAGAGCCCAAGAAACCGGTTCCGCCGGTAACCAGGATACGCTTGTTGGCCCAGTATTTTTGGGGTTGCTGATTGCGATTGCCTGATTGTGACACACGTCTATGGTAACGGATTTCTAGGGATTTTGTTAATCTTGCGGCAAATGGGCCAACAGCGATCAGCTAGCAGCGGTCAGCTATCAGCGATCAGCTATCAGCGGTCAGCTATCAGCTATCAGCGGTCAGCCATCAGCTATCAGCGGCCATCAGCCAATAGCCACAATGGCGGCGACAGCTACGCCGGACGGCTGATAGCTAGTACAGTGTAATAGAAGAATTGGTACCGATTAATGGTGCACGGATGACACAGAAAACGCGGATTAACGAGGTCACTCGATACCTGATACCTGATACCTGATACCTGATACCTGATACCTGATCGCTGATAGCCGATAGCTGATAGCTGATAGCTGATAGCTGATCGCTGATCGCTGTTAGCTCATTTGCGGCAAAATTACACTTTTTCCACCAGGTTCAGAATCTCAGCGATGCGATGATCGTAGGTGTGAGCTGCGGCTGTCTTGGTGCGGGTACGCTCTCCCATCTTGCGCGCCCGATCCGGAGACGCAATGAGCTTGGCAACTTTGTCCTGGAGCTCCTGGGCGGAATGAAACAACTCCACTTCGTCTGGAACCGAAAATACATCCTCCACCTTTCGATACCCGTCCATAATCTGGCAACCTCCCGAGCCTGCGATGTCAAAGACGCGCTGATTAAGGCTACCGATATCGTCATAGTGATGTGTATTCAGATTCGCAGTGGCCCCGCGGAAAACCATCGTCTGCTCCATTGAGCGTGCCTCCCTTCCCACGATGGCGCCCCGTTTTTTAGCCGCTTTGGATCCGGACCAGCCGGCGCCCCAAATACGAATATTGAAATCGAGCAACTGCGAGACGATCATGTCGCGATAGGGATAATACGACCCAACGAATGCGAGGTCGCATGAATACGGTTGCAATTCCGTTTCGCTCGTTTCCAATCCGGTGTGTAGTTCTCGGTCGGCGCAATGAAGCAGAAAACGTCCGTTTTCCAGCCCAAGTAGATTCAAGCGATCCAGGTCGGTGATATTCTTGGAAAAGAACAGATCCAAGTGGCCAAGCTGGTCGCTGATGTGCGAGTAGTGAAACGGTCTCGGGTCGGGAAACCAGTTGATCACCCGGCAGCGAAATTCACGCTTCAATCTCGCGACCACTTCGCCAGCTACCATCTCTCCCTTGGCCAGAAATACCAGTTCCGGCCGAAAGGCTTTGGCAGCGTCAAGCAGTCGCTGCGGCATTCGAAGAGAAGTGTAGGCGCGACGCAAACCGCGAATCCTCTGAAACGGGTTTTGACGATAATCAAAAACCGAAACTTCATGACCCGCCCGCAGCAGGGCTCGCTCAATGGACCATCCAAAGGAGCTGTGGAAATGGACGCAAACGAGGAGGATTTTCATTTCGCAGAAATTTCCAGGTTGGAACGCGCCGTGTGTCCGAACAGCCCCAGACTCCAGAACGCGGCCAAGCTGAGCAAAAATGCAACGCCGGAAGTTTTAAGTAACCGGGACCAGTCCTCTTGGCATTCAGGCCCAGGATTACTCATTGGTGGATGCAGCGTTCAGGTAGCGAGAAGTTAAATGGAACCAGTTGAAGTTTTTGCAAGCCCGCTCACGGCCCGCCCGGCCCATGCGTAAGCGAAGTTCGCTGTCAGATAATAGAGATATTAATTTTGTTGCGCAATCCTCGGCGCTGTCAGGGTCGACTAAGGAGCCGGTTACGCCGCCTTCAATAGCATCGGCGACTCCCCCGGAATCACCACCGACAGTGGGCAGCTCACAACATGCCGCCTCCAGAAAGACAATGCCAAAACCTTCGACATCCCTTCGCTCTGGAATCAGCCGATTCGGCATGACAAAAATTCTGGCCAGTTGATAGTGCGCCACGCGCTCTGTCATGGGTATGTTGCCGGCGAATCGCACAGCGGCTGAGACGCCGACATGGTTTGCAAGATCTGAAAGCCTGCCTCGCTCCGGCCCGTCGCCAACGATCAGATAGACGGTCGACGGGTGGCGGTCAAGCACTCGAGGAAGCGCGCGAATGACGGTGTCAAACCCCTTGCGCTCAATCAGCCTGCCCACGGAAAGAAGCACCGGAGCATCTGGAGGAATCTGATGCCGGGCCAGCAGCGTCGGGTTTGGTTTCCCCGGGCCGAATATTTTGCAATCCACTCCGGGGTGCATGACAATGATATCTCCATTCCTTGCCCCCATTGCCCGAGCGAGCTGTGCCGTGTAGTGGGAATTAGCGAGAACGTTCCCAGCGCGGCGCAGAGTACGGCGCATCAGCAGCCGATAGCGCAATGACGCTGAAGGTTCCAAAAGATCAAGTCCATGAGCAAGAATGTCCAGTGCCAACCTCCGGTTATTTACTCGTGCGGGAAGAGAAACGGCGAAAGGAGACCAGCTGCTGGTGACTGTGCGATCAAATTGTTTTTGTGTGGCAAGCTCCAACACCGCTCTACGACAGGCCAGTACTCTTCTAAAGTACCCGTGGCGCGGCAACTCGAATTCCGTCACGGGAATCTCAGGTGTGGAAAACCGCGCGGCACCCAACGTGGATGTTAAAATGTGTACTTGAACCCCGTGTTGGATCAAGCCTCCGGCGAATCCGGATATCATTTCCGCCAGACCCCCCACGTCGGGTCTATAACTGCCGGTGAGGATCAGATTCTTCATTTCGAAACGACAATATTTTCCAGAACAAGAGCGTCGACGCATCCCAACAAGTACGAGCGGATCGCGTCGTCAGGAGTACATACAATCGGCTCTTCATGGATGTTGAAGCTCGTGTTGACTACCAGTGGAAGACCGCTGAGTGTTTTGTAGGCCATGAGAATGCGGTGATAGCCCGGGTTGTCTTCTGACCGGACCACTTGGGGGCGCGCCGTCCCGTCGACGTGCACTACCGCTTCGCAGTTTTTCTGCGCTCCTGGATAAACATTGTAGGTCATTGTCATGAATCGAGCGGCAGGCTGATCGGCGCGCCAGCCCTTTAAATAGTCGCGGGCGTTCTCTTCCAGAATGCTGGGTGCAAACGGCATAAATTCAGTGCGCTTCAATCGCTTGTTGAGCCAGTCATTGATGGTTCGATCTCTTGGATCTGCCAGAATAGAGCGATTGCCCAATGCCCTGGGACCATATTCCATACGTCCGGCAAACCGCCCGACAATTCTGCGTTCCGTCAAAAGTTGCGCAATTTCTCCTTCAATCTGATCGCTCCGACGACCCTTTAAGCCATGACGCTGGAGGGAGCTCAGAATGTCGTCTTCAGAAAACTCCGGGCCAAGATAAACGGTTTGAAGGTACTCTCGCTGAAAAGGAGCTTTGCGCTCGCGCGCCAGAAACCTCTGGCCTAAATAGGCCGCGCCCACCATGAGGCCGTCATCTCCCATTCCGGGATGAATGTAAACGCTGCGAACGCCGTCCAGTTCGCGGACACGCTGGTTGAGCTTGACGTTGGCAAAAACGCCGCCCGCAAGCGCCAGATCAGGGATGCCGGTCGCACTCAGGGCGTCTTTGACCATCTTGATTACTTCCTCTTCAAGCACGCGCTGCAGCGACGCGGCAATTTCTTTCCTGTCGAATCGATCCATTAATTCGCTCATCAAGGGGAGCGACCATAGATCATTAGAGTTGGGAGCAAATAGAACAGGGATGAATCGCGAGAAAAATCGATGGCGCTGCCCGTCGTACTGAAGCAGAGCTTTGAAATCATCATAACAGGCGTTCGGATCGCCGAAGGCTGCCAGCCCCGTGACTTTTCCTTCGTGCCGGGCGGGCCGGAATCCAAACGCCTTGGTGACGTATGAGTAGAGGATTCCGGGAGAATAATAGCCATTGAATTCGTAAATCCGTTGTAAATCGTCACCGCGGCCGATGCTGACGGTACCGCAGATTGCGGAGTCTCCAATGCCGTCCAATGTGATCACAGTCGCTTGCTCAAATGGCGACGTAAAGAAGGCGGCTGCGGCATGGCACAGATGATGTTCCCACTCCACGCGTCGAATGTCGTTCAACTTCTTGGGTACGACGCGCCTGACTTTCTTGGCAGTGAGCAGGGCATAGAGAACACGGCGGGGAAGCACGATTCCCGTTTCGCGATAGAGCTGCCATTGGGACGAGAGCATTTTGGCGCAGCGCCGAAATGGCGGAAGACCAGCCAAGCTGATCAGGTCCATGTCTTTTTCCGAGAACCGGGTAATCCGAAAAACTTCCTCAATGGCGCGAAACGGATAAGCGCCGTCATTCTTTTTTCGAGAAAGCCGTTCCTCAGTAATGGCTGCCAGCAATTTACCGTCGGACAAGATGCAGGCGCCGCTTTCGTGTGTAGGTCCGGGGCTATCGGCTGAATATCCCCACAATCCTAAAATATTCATGGCGAACTCCGTTCAATGACGCTTTAGGGACCTAAAGCCGTCAACGTCTACGTCCACGAGCACGACCACGAGCACGTACAAGCACGTGGTCGTCGACGTGGACGTGGACGTGATCGTGGACGTGACCGTGGGCGCAGTCGCCCTTCAGCACCATCCATGCCGAATGGCTTAAAAACTCCGTTTCCGCCCTTTGCAGAAAACATGAACAAAATTCAACGTTTTTAGCAACTGATAGCATGGCGAACTCTGTTCCAATGAAATATCAAAAGAACATTAGAGCTAATGCCCAAATTGACCCTGTCCCGGTTAATTTGGACAGCAGTGACGTGCTCGTCGACGTGGACGTGAGCGTGGCCGTAGTCGGTCGCCAACCGCCACCGTTGGCCGACAACCTCCATTTTCAATGACTCTCTCGTGAAAAGCGGTGAGCAGAATCAACGTTTTAGGAACTGATAGCATAAACTCTCAGCTGCAGCTTTAAAGCAGATTCCTTTCTATGCGAGAGGCAGTTTCTCATATTCTATGATCCGCATACACACACAAGCAATGAGACTACTGGCGATCTACAGCACCGAGGATCTCTTAGGAGGGGGAGAAATCAGCTTCACTCTGACCCTCCAGCTTGTGCAACAGAGCGGGTGGAATATTCTAGCGATCATTCCCGGAGAAGGGCCGCTGGCTCGATTTCTTGAACAGCGGGGCATTTCGTACCAAGTCGCGCCTATCGAGCCGTTACGGCAGCTTCGCAATTTGCGGTACCTGATTCGCCCCAAGCCGGACTGGATGAAAGTTGCCCTTCGATACCGGCCGCACTTGATCCACTGCAACTCGGTTCGAGCGGCGCTGTACGGGCAGGCATTGGGTCACAATCTGAGGGTTCCCACCGTCTTTACGGCGCGCAAGACGGAGAGTGATGGTCTGATTGATTATTTCTTGATGCGGAGACTGGACGCCGTAGTGTGCGTTTCTCAGGCGGTAAAGCAACGCTTCCCGGATTTTCTTGGGTCAGAAAAATTGAACGTCATTTACAACGCAGTGGACCCGAAGCGGTTTTCAGAACCGCGGACTGCCGCTCAACAGCTAAGAAACCGGTGGCTTGCCGGCGCCGAGGGGCCTCTGGTGGGGGTGGTCGGAAGATTGTCTCCAATCAAGGGCCAGCATCTCGTCGTTGAGGCTGCGCCACGGATTTTGGCGGAGCTTCCCGCTGTTCGATTTGTGTTTGTCGGTTCGGAGGACTCTTCTTACCCAGGGCATGAGTCAAAATTGCGCGATAGAGTAAGAGAGCTAGCCCTGCAAGACCGCGTTCTATTTTGCGGGTTTCGCAGCGACATCGAGTGCATCTATCAGGCGCTTGATCTGGTGTTATTTCCCAGCCGGTCCGAAGGCTTCGGCAGGATAATTATTGAGGCCGGAGCGGCCCGGAGAGCCGTTGTTGCCGGCGACATTGAGGTTATCCGGGAAATCCTTCCCCCCTCGCTGCACGATCTGCTAGTCCCGCTCGACAACGTGGACGTCTTGGCGGATCGGACTGTAAAACTCCTGCGGGACGACGCATTGAGGAGCGAGAAGGCTCTGCAACTCTATGACCATGTTTGTTCGCGCTACGCGCCGGAAATACACCGAAGAGAGATCTTAGAGCTTTACCGGAAGTTGACTTCTTCGCAGAAGCACAGTGCGGCGAAGCCGGCAACAAAGGCCGAAGGCGACCACGTCCGCGATCGCGAGGACCCGTAGGTCTACGTCAGGCGTGCAACATGTTGCTGTGCGATGTTTACTACCCTTGACGTGACCGTGGTCGTTGAAGTGCACGTGTTACCGGACCGGTGAAATTTGGTTCTTTCAACCAGACTTTTATCAGGAAGCGTGAAGAATACGGGCATGCAATTCGGGGCAGTGTGCGGCAGCGTTGGCGCCGGCAGCCACAGAGCCGCGACCGGAAGGGAGCGGCGCGCCGATGTAACACTTTGCGACTACACCAACGCAGAGTTGCCGCAACAACGATGCAGGAGGTTCCGATTTTGCGAGCCTGATCGCGACGACTCACTCTGGCGCGCCGCTCCCTTCCGGTCGCGGCTCTGTGGCTGCCGACACCAAGCCCGTCGCCGCCGATCATGCGCCTTTGACGTGGCTAGCTCACTCCTTTGGTTGTAGCCCTTCGGCCACGCAGGAGCGTGATCTCGGAGCCGACGGTTATTAGTTGCCGCAAATGTTGCTAGACAAACGAGAGAGCTTGTGGGTGGGTATCTTTGCACTTTGTATTTTTCTGATTTTTCACAGTGGGCACTTTTACCATGTAGACGAAGAGCTGCACTTCCTTGTGGCCGATTCCATTCTGAACGGCAATTGGGGCGCTATCTCTCCAACAGAAGCAGTCTATTACCGGGGAGAGTTTCGAGGCGTCAATAATTTCTTGGCGATGGGTAAGTTCGGGCCTGGAGGACGGTTCTACGCAAAGTCCGGCATTGGACAGCCGCTTCTTGTTGTTCCCCTGCTTGCAGTTGCTCGCTTTTTCACGCACCGGCCGGCCCTGGAAAGATTCATTGTCTCTCTGTTTTGTCCCTTTTTGGGAGCGATCACAGTTATGCTGCTGTTTCATTTAATCGTATCGCTGGGCTTCCCAAGCATTCCGGCTTTTGTAACGGTATGCTCTCTGGCATTTGGAACCTTCTTCTTCGCGCAAGCCAAATTCTTTATGAATCACATGCTGGCAGCAATGCTGTTGGTGTTGGGAATCCTTTGCGTGCGCGAAGTGTTGCAGCACCGGTCCGTGTGGTTACTATTCGCCTCTGGGCTCTCGGCTGGATGGATCGTCCTTGCCCGGATCGATTGTTTCACTTACGCACTACTGATTCCGCTTTATTGGGTTTTGAACGGCCAGCCTGAGGGAAGCCGGCGGCTGCGCTCTGCTTTGCTCTTGGGCGCCGGGTTGGCGCTCAGCCTCTCAATGCTCGCTGTTTGGAACGTGACGCGATCCGGCCATATATTTGATTTGGGATATAACCTGAGGGATCCTTCCCAGCCAAGCTATGACGCTTTTGATGCGCCGTTTCTGGCAGGCTTTTTCGGACAGCTGTTCAATTTAGAGACCGGTCTGATTTGGTATGCGCCGCCCTTGCTGGTTTCAGTGCTCGGCTTTCGCGCCTTGAACCGAGTTCATTTTCCCTTAACTATCGTGACTGCTCTCGGGTTGCTGCTGCCCCTGTCGTTCTATGCAAAGTTTTCCAACTGGAGAGGTGAAATCAGTTGGGGCCCGCGGTTTTTGTTGCCGGCGCTGCCGCTGCTTGCCGTCGCATGCGCGCCGGTGTGGGAGCAGTATTTCGCTAAAGGTCGGCACAAGAAAATTCTATTGACTACTTTGCTGCTCGGGCTTGCAGTGCAGCTTTGCGGCGTGTTGGCGGACCACAATCGTGGTTTCGTGATGACAAGTGAAAGGATTGCGCGCCAACCTCTCTACGGCAAACTGCCTTTCA
>DASYPF010000364.1:0-7559 GCA_036006905.1 Acidobacteriota bacterium | reverse complement strand
CGGATGCCAAAGGGTTGAAGAGTAGCGTATTCAGTAAGACATTTTAAGCGAGGCCGCGGAGGATTCAGGTTCCGGATTCAAGATTCCGGGTTCCGGCACCAGATAAACCACAATTGAGTCCAAGATGAAACCTGGAAGCCAAAACTTGGAACTCAGAACCCGCCACCTTGAACCCTGGAACCTTGAACTCAGAACTCGGATCTTGAACTCGGAATCCGGAACCTGTAGCCTGAAACCTGCTTTTTGCTTGAATGATTTCCGGCACATCCGCATCCGCACTTTTCCGAGTTGATTAGGGGATGCTAGGAACTTATTTGCGTGCACGGACGCCAGGAATTGACGCTGCGGCGAAGGTCGCTGCCTTAAAAAAGTAGGTGATGCATGAGTGCTAGCCGTTCAACAAAGAGTGTAAGGATTAAAAGAGTGGGTCTTTTGGCTGGTTTGCTTCTCTTCGCTTCTAATAGCGTTTTCGCGCAGATCGAGCTTACTGTCCCCGACGTAAAGGGAGCTCCCGGCGGTTCGGTGATTGTTCCGGTAGTCATCAGCGAAGGAAGAAGCGTCACCGCCATTCAATTCGTCCTGACCTTTGATGCCGCGGTCTTGAACATCACTAACGACAGCTCAATTCTGGCGGGTGGTTCGCTGGCTGATCATAGTGTTGGTTCCAACCGCGACAGCGGCAAACTCACCGTCGTCATTTTCTCCAGCTCGCTTTCCAATTTGAAACCAAGCTCGGGCGCTGTGGTTAACGTGGTGTTTCAAGTTTCCGCCGGCGCGGCGATGGGAAGTTCTTCGCCAATTCAGATTTCCGGCGCACGCGCTTCCGACACAAATGGCAACGCAGTGGCTATTGCGACCAAAGGCGGCACGCTTACGGTTTCAAACTCTGTCACCACTCCCACGGCGGCCGCAAACGAACTGGTCTTTCCGCAGATTGCCAATGGGAGCTTTGCAGGCGGAAGTTTCGTGACCACTTTGATCTTTCTAAATCCAACCGGCGTGCCGACCAGCGGTGAGGCACGCTTTTTTAAGTCCGATGGCACGCCGCTTGTCGTGAGCCTGACCAACGGCCAGACCGGCTCTACTTTTCCATTCACTCTGTCCGAGGGCGGTTCGGTTTTTCTCCAAACTGATGGGACCGGCGCTCTTTCGGCCGGATATGCTCGCGTGGTCTCCTCCGGTCCGCTTGGAGGAACTATCCTTTTCAGCCAACTGGATGCCGGTGGCCAGGCGGTGACTGAATCCGGCGTTGGGTCGTCTTCGCCAGGCACTCACTTTTCCGTTCCGCTGCTTTATTCAAAAGATTCGGCCAACACCGGCATCGCCTTTGCAAATCTCTCCTCGGACACGGTGGAGATTCTGCTGACGCTCCGGGATAGGGCCGGAGCAGCATTGGGCACCCAAAAAGCAGTTTTGGCGCCCGGACAGCATCTGCCTCGTTTTGCCACCGAGTATTTCACCTCACTTGCCGGCCAGCCGGACTTCCTGGGTTCCATTGAAAGCCTGGCGCTGACTCCGGTCTCGGCGATTGCCTTGAAATTGCAGGGGGCGCTGCTGACCACCTTTCCGGTCGTGGAGGTTAAGTAATGGCGCACACCATTCGGGCGGTCACGCAGGTGTACGGTGCCAAGACATCCTTTACCCTTAATGGTGCCCGGCTAAAGAAGAAAATTTGGGACACGGAAAACACCGAAAACACGGAGTAAGCTGAATTCTGGAGCATGAAGGCACTCGAGCAAAGCATTAGTCTGGCAACCCTTGCTGGTGTGCCTTCATGCTCCAGAATTCAGCTTGTTTCCGTGTACTCCGTGTCTTCCGTGTCCTAAATTCGCTTTTAGCTGGGCACCATTAAGGGTAAAGGATGTCCTGGCACCGTACAACGCGGAGCCGCCCGAACAGATCGATCAATTTTTTGATAGGTTCTGTCGCTCGTGGCTGGGAAGCAACTGCCAACGGTCTAAAACGAATGAGACGTTCACTATTGAAAGGCTTTCAGGAAAACCTCACGCGCCAGTCCATACGTCGTCTGCTGTTGCTTGGATTTGTTCTGGCGGCGCTGGGGCTGTTCGCGCTGGCTGTGGCGCGCATTCTTCCCCAACATTTTTCACGCACGCCGGCGCCAGTCGTTCGTTTTGCAACATCGGGCTGCCCCGGCGACGTCAACGGCGATGGCCAGCGAAACATACGCGACATTGTCCTCATTCAGTCCCACATCTTGGGAAAGCAACGGCTTGCGGGCGCCGCTCTGGATGCCGCCGATGTAAACGGCGACGGGAGCGTCGATGTCCTCGATGTAGTGCGCCTGCTTCAGCACATCACCAGGCGAACGTTGCTGGATGATTGCAGAGTCATCCAAAACAATCCGGCGCCGACGCTGGCCAGCATCACCCCCAGCTCGGCTACTGCCGGAGACGCGGCGCTGACCGTTACTGTCATCGGCACAAATTTTGTCAACACATCGATTGTGCTGTGGGACGGCGTGGCCAAGCCGACCACTTTTGTAAGCGCGACGCAACTAACCGCCTCGATTGCGGCATTGGACCTGGCTGCGGACAGTACCGTGGCGGTGGCGGTCTCAAACCCGGCGCCGGGCGGCGGGATTTCAGGCGCCAAAACCTTCTACATCGCGCCCAAGACAGCTCCCCCGCTTTCGACGGCCAATATTCGCTTTATTTCACCCAACAAGGCCAAGGTGGGGACACAGTTCACCATACTGGGAAGCAACTTCGACGCGACTCCGTCCAACAATAGCGTTATCTTTAACGACGTAGGGGACACGCCGGCGCAAATTGTATCCGGCACAACCAACTCGATTGTCGCTACCGTGCCCGCAACTCTAACTGCGGGGAAGAAATACAGCGTGATAGTTACGGCAAACGGCAACAAAAGCAACCCTGTTGCTTTCGAGATTACCACCACAGCCTCTGCGCTGGAAATCAAGCCTCGCGGGGATATATTCCTGTTGATGCCGCCGGGCAGTGGAAAAAAGAATCTGGTGATCGGCGGCGGAACCCCGCCCTATAAACTCAAGCCGCTGTCGACAGACGATCAGGCCAAAGCGCGAGCCGAGCTGAAAGGCAACATCATTGAAGTAACAGGCATTGACGCCGGTAAGTTTGGTGTGACGTCTGTTTCGATTGAAGTCAGCGACAGCGCGTCGCCTGCGGCAACAACCAGTGTCTCGGTTCGTGTGCAACAGCCGACCTTTGATCCGCAATTTGATGTTCTTCCGCACAATCTTCTGGCCGGATCGACCCCGTCGTTCGACTTCACGATCCGCACCTCTTACGGTGAAATGAGCGCCGACAAGAGCAAGATTAAGCTGAATTCGGTTTCCGCAGACCTTTCGCAGTTCAAACAGGGCTACCGGATGGGCTACATCGATGCAGATGGTACTTATGGTTTTGTCCAGGCGACGAATGTGCGCGGGCCGAATCAACTAGATACCGGCTTCTATGCGCAAGGCCCGCTCAACTTCGACGACGCAGTCAACGGCCGTCAGACAGTCGATGTCACGTCAACCGGAAGCTTGGTTAGCGCTGCAGATTCAGTGACATTTAGCCAGGCAGCGGATCCATTGCCGCAATCGGTCGTTACTTCAGGAGTCAACACAAAGACGACGCTATTGGATGGAATCATCCGATTGCCATCGGCGCCGGATACGACTTTCACAATAACGGCGACCTTTACGTCCGCAACCGTGTTTGAAGGCAAGTATCTGCCGATGACCAAGGTCGTCACGAAGACTTTCAAAACAGCGCCGGCCGCCGCGGGTGCTCCGCAGATTACTCGGGTCTCGCCGGATCAAGGTGAAGTGGGACGTATTATCACCATCGAAGGCTCCGGGTTCAGCGCGACGCCGGGCGAGAATACGGTTACATTTCCCGGGGCTCAATTTGGGCAGCGCATACAGGCGCAGGTGACATCGGCGAGCCCGAGCAAGCTCATTGTGAGCGTTCCACGGGACGCTGGCAACGCTTGCGACGCCTGTGCGTTACAGGTGACGGTCAACAACAAGACCAGCAATTTGTATTCATTCCGGACTCTGTTTACTCCCGACGGTTGGTTGATACTTCCCAATTTGAAAGGTGGAGCCGCAGTCGGTCCGTTGATTTTCTTGGGCCAAGGTCAAGATAGCGTGAAGATCGCGGCCGCACAAATGCGTCTCGATTTGGGTTCCATGAGCACATCCGGCTTAACCAAGGACAAGCCGGCCGGCACGACCTTGTGGACCCAGTTTGGTGATACGCAGACCATGGATATTGTTTATCGAGGCCAGGAATCAAGCGGCGCGAAGCGCCATATCTTTGATATTCAGGAGCAGAGCAATTTCCCGTCCCGCCCCGCGCAGTTATTCATGTCGCCCGGAACTAACGGCTCCGGTGTGGTATTCGACTTTGTGCTTCTGCAAAACTACGATCTGTTGAATAAGAGCCTCTTGATTCAGTTCGATACGCCTGTATATATGCTGCCGGCGGCTGGAACGAACATTCCGACAGTCGTAGAATTTACATCACGGCAGTGGATGTATGTGCCGACGTCTCTGATGAAAGTGCGTTTTCCGCTGACATTCACGACAACCCCATGATGAAAAGATTCAAACAGCATGTCGTCTATGCGTTGCTGGCGCTTGTTGCATTGTTCACGAAGGCGTGCGATTGCGACAGAGATCCAGCGGTCTTTGACAATTACTGTGTCGAGGTAGGGACGCAAGCAGTTTCGCTGCAGCCTGGGGCGTCTCAGACAGTTACCATCAAGGATGCGGGAGGGTGTGAGCCGGTGGGTCCTGTACTGCCATGGACAGCCCAGGATTTAGACGCACCCAGGGGTATTAATGCATCAGATCCTCTCACTCTGGGGGTCGACCTGCAAAACGCGAACTCGGCAAGCGGGGCCAGTGTTCGTTTAACCAATTTCGCCGGAGATGTCTTGTCAGTTATGCCCAACTTCCAATACCGTCGCTATCACACTGTCAAAATTGACTTGGCAGGCCCGGGAAAGCCTAACCATAAAAAGACAGTCTACGGAAGCTTTATCCATGTCGAACTCGTGGCTCCCGCAGCCGCCGCCACGAGTGATCAGGTCTTTGCGGAACTCATCTCGGCTGCTCCAACCGCGTGGAAATTTGTGACGACCGGGTCTAAAGTCACTAAGACTTTTATAGTGGCCAACCGCAGTTCCGGTGGAGGATCTATAGACGTTAGAGCAGACACAAGTGCAACAGAAGGTGCGGCGTTTGTTACGGTTGCGCCCGACGGCTTCACGCTGCGGCCGAAAGGAACCCAGGCGGTTCTTATCAGCTATGAACCGTTTGGCCCCAAAGGAAGCCTTAGAACTGGGGTGGTCAAATTCATCAGCAAGAATGCAGTTGCAAGCGTAGTAATTATTGCCGTGAACAATTGATTCAGACAAGCCAGCAACATTCAACGTCTTTATGTCAATCATTATGAAAAAGATTCTTTTTGCCGCGTTCATTCTTCTAACTTCTACCTTCACCTTCGGCCAGGTTCAGTTGAGCGTAGGCGACGTCAAAGCCGTGCCCGGCTCGAAAGTTCTGGTGCCCATTGCCATCAGCGAGGGGAAAGACATCAGCGGAATTCAGTTCGTGCTGAATTTTGAAGCCGATGTCGTGTCGGTCCCTGACGACAAGGCAGCCGTTCGCGGCGAGGCGCTTGCCGATCACAACATCGGCGCCAGTCGCCAGGGGAACCAGTTCAACGTTGTGGTATTTTCCAGCTCGCTTTCCCGGTTGAAGCCGGGCAGTGGAATTCTACTGAACGTCTTGATTCAAATTCCCAGCAGCGCTCCGAACGGCCGAGCCAGTGCTATTCATCTTTCGGATGTTCAAGCCTCCGATGCCAGCGGCAACAGCGTGACAGTGACTACCAAAGATGGGACGGTCTTCATTGGAACCGACACCAACACGCCCGCTGCCGGCGCCAATGAGCTGCTGTTTCCCCAAATTGCCAATGGCAGTTTTCCGGGCGGAAGTTTTGTCACCACGCTGATTTTTGTAAATCGTACTGGGGCTTTGACGACCGGTGAGGCGCGTTTCTTCAAGTCCGACGGCACTCCCTTTTCCGTCAAATTGACCGATGGCCGCAGCGGATCGAGCTTCACGTTTACCGTTGCGGAAGGCGGGTCGGCTTTCCTGCAGACAGATGGAAGCGGCGCGCTCTCTGCCGGCTATGCGAGGATCAGCGCCACTGGTCCGCTGGGCGGAACTATTCTGTTCAGCCAATTGGACGGCGCGGGCAAGACAATTGCTGAAGCGGGCGTGGGCGCCTCAGCGCCGGGAACCCGGTTCTCCATTCCGGTGCTTTATCAAAAAGGGGCCGCCGATACCGGCATCGCCTTCGCCAATGTTTCGTCGCAAACGGCCGAGTTGGCGCTGACGCTTCGAGACAAGACCGGAGCGATTGTCAACTCGCAGAAAGCCAGTTTGCTACCAGGCCAGCACTTGCCGCGCTTTGCCACAGAATTTTTTACCAGCCTGGCAAGCCAATCCGATTTTTCCGGCTCCATTGAAGCCTCCGCGCCGGTGGCGGTCAGCGCGGTGGCGCTGAAAGTGCAAGGAAAGTTGATCACTACTTTTCCGGTCATTCAAGCCCAATATGTCCCGCCCAGCGTGAGCAATTTGGTCCCTGCAGTTTCCAGTATCAGTCCCGCGTCGGCTGCAGCCGGCGGCGCGCCCTTCACGCTGGCAGTCAACGGAACAAACTTTGTAAGCGGTTCCATCGTGCAGTGGAACGGGTCGAATCGAGCGACCACATTTGTCAGCGGCACCCAGCTTAATGCGTCCATTTCAGCTGCCGATATTGCTGCGGCCGGGACAGCCACGGTGACCGTATTAAATCCCCCGCCAGGCGGTGGTCTCTCCAACGCTTTGTCCTTTACCATCAGCAGCGCCAGTACCGGCACGGCGCCCACCATCAATGATGTGAAGGTAACGGTCATCAGCACCGACTCGGCCAAGCTTGACATTCAGCTCACCGATCCGGATGGCGACATTGTCCGGCTCGATGTGAGCTGGTATCAAGTGGGAGCGAAAAAATCCAGCCAGACGCTGAATTCTCCGGCGGATGTGAATCTGGCGGGGCTGAAATCCGGGACGATCAGCTACACGTTTACCGGCATTGGTGTGCCCTCGCCGTTCGGCACCGTCAGCCCCGACCGCGTGGACGTTCAGGCCACCGACGCGAAGGGTTTGAAAAGCAACATATTCAGTAAGAGTTTCTAGCCCGCTTCAGCGGGCTTTCCCGAAGGGCTATTAGGCCAGCCGTTTACGGCTGGTTAAGCGAAATTTCTAAAAATGTGAAAGCCCGCTTCCAGCGGGCTTCCTAAACAGCGGCTTTAGCCCCTTCCGATGCGCAAGAAAATCTTCATGTGTCTGTCAACATTCCGCTCACGCGGGGAAGTGGGGGAGTGGGAGAGCGGAGAGGGGGGGAGTGGCAGCCAACTGATTGAAGCAATCGGCTGAAACGACTGACTGACAACGACTGATTCAAACGGCTGACTGAAAACGACTGGCGTGAACGACCGGCGTAAACGAATGAGCT
>DASYPF010000363.1:0-6225 GCA_036006905.1 Acidobacteriota bacterium | reverse complement strand
GCCCGCGGTGTTCGCCCTGTCGGGCTATCCCGTCCATCTTGCAGATTCCCAATCTGCTCGATTCTCGTTAGGCTGCCTGGCTATCCGTACTCTTACGTAATGCGACCCCTTCGGTATTCCATCAACGTCACATTGGACGGGTGCTGCGATCATCGTGCAATGCTCGCGGACGAAGACTTACATCGTCACGCGGTGAAAAACCTCGACCAGGCCGATGCTCTCCTCTTTGGCCGGGTGACTTACGAAATGGTTCTGCTTACAGCCGAGATACCGCTCGGTCGTCTGTACCGACGCATGCCCTAGCAAGAACTGAATCTGCTCAATCTCACCACCACTATCGTGGCACAACTTCGCGCAAGTTCGCCGCAGCTCATCGAAATATTCTTCCCTCCGTAACTCCCGCTGCCCTGGTCCACTGGTCGAGCGCCGCTTTGACCCACTCTGGAATGGGGACCGTGCGGATGTGCCCGCCCTTGCCGATCAGATCCACTACCGCCCAGTGCCCCTGGCGGATCTGGATCTCACCCAGCTCCAAGCCAACCAGTTCCGATCTGCGAAAGCCACAACCAAATAGCATCGCCAGCATGGCATAGTCTCGCCTAGCTCGCATGCCCTCGCCAGAAGCACGTTGCAGGACCTCTGAGCTTTGCGCTGCGCTCAACCAATTGCCGGCGCGAAACCCAAGCTGCTTGACACCTTTCACCCGGCTGATCCCGGCAGCGAGTTCAGGGCTGAGCAAGCCGGCGTCGGCGGCTTCGTGCGCGAGCCTTCGCACGGCTGCGAGTTGTTGGTTGATCGTATTTGCTGCCAGACCGCGTGATTCCAGGTACATGCGGTAGCGAGCCACCACGATGCGGTTGAACGCGAGGCGTGGTTCGGAACAGTACCAGGCGATGAACTGGTCGATGGCATACTCGTACACACGGCGCGAGGCTGGCGAGCCGAGGCTGTTGAGCACTGCCCTCTTACAATGATCCAGGTCCGGCAGTCGAAGCAACCGGCGACGATAATTCGGCTTAACTTTGTGCTTGCCCATGGCGACGGCCTCCTCATGCCGCAGGATTGGAACTACGGCAGAACGCCTGGGCTATGCAAGCACTGGCACCAAGGCAGTGCCCCTGGAGGGTTTTGAGCGCTATCGCCTGTTAACGTCAACTTGAAGAAGATTTGGACTGATACAATTCCCCGAGCTTGGTTCGGTTCTCGTCTGCAACCTTTCTCCCAACTCTCGATCTCGGATCAGACAAGCTCTGTCTCTGGAAAACAAATTGATGAAGGTGGGAATCGGTCCACCCCATCACCGTCTGCAAGGTCCGGTGGAGATTGCGAAGCGTAATATCACGAGGGACTAAAATGCGCCTCCAGACGGGCGGTCTTGTGCCGAGGAGCGTCACTTTGATGGCATACACCTGGAGTGGACCCTTTCACCATGGCAGATTCAACCTTCACGTCCCGCGGCTGCACGTCCATCCTCAACTTGAAACGGTCGTTCACCGGGCTTCCAAGTGATCGAGCGCCGTAAGTGATCGACCGCAAGTACGACTGTCGCTATTCGCGGCTCACGCAGTTGTAGAAACGAGCGCAAACGCACACGCGTGACTGTAGAGGCTGAGCCGGGAACTCGGCACAAAAACCAAAGATGCAGAGGCAAGAGTCACCATGACCTCCGCTACGTTCATGTAGCGCTCGTGGCGATGCTCAAAGGGCACGGGTTTGCCATGAGAGTCGGGCGGAGTGAATGTCGCGGGAAGACCGTGCCATACTTTGATGGCATCCATTCTGACACGCCACCAAACAAGAGCGAAAACTCCCAAGCCAGTTATCAGCGCGAGTATGACTGTTTTCATTGCCCCCATGCTACACCGTGCAGCTCACTTGGCCGTCCTACTTGGCTGCTCGGACTGGCCTTAGCCCATGCCGCCCCAATTACTGTCGAAAAATCGGCATTGCACTCACGGCTCTTCGATCCGGATGTAGTATTTGCGTTTCGCTACGGTTGGTGCAGGGGCCTTAAGCAGCGGCATGACAGCTCCTTTCCTTCGTTTCCTCCATTGCTGGATGTATGGCGAGAACTGCCAGCGAGTTCTGGCAGAATTTGCCAGAAGGCTCTGGCAAGAGTTGCCAACGAATGTTGACAAGCACCCCTTGTGAGATACGCGGCAAAAAACGAACTGGAGACAGCGAAGCCAGTTCACAGTGGCCGGGAGCGACCCCCGAAACCCGAAGGGATTTTGGCGTGACACTAACGCCCAAAATGGGGTCGCTCCCGGCCACAAAATGTTTCTTGCCGCGTGCGATCTTGGTTTCTTGACCATTGCACTTCATTGCTTTTAAAAGCCTTGGCTCATGCGCTCATAGACCCGGAACTAGACCGGGGATTAGACCCTTCGTTTTCAGATGCCGGTCTAATCGGGGCGCTATTTGCGCCCCGGAAGATGTCGTAGTTTTCCGGCAACGAATGAGTAGAGAAGCCTCGCTTTAGGCTGACTTCCGAACCGAAGAATTGTCGTTGCAAACCTGTTGGGACATGGTTCCGGCTGACCATTTCTGATACGAGACTCGAACAAGACACCCTGGAATCGCTTATCTCCATCCCGCAGCAAATCGCGGTCAGCACGGGTGAGGGACTCGGTTTTGTGATTTGCCCAGAGTTGCCGGATCTAGAAGTACCGGGCCAGTTTGCCGGTATCCACGGGGGTGTTGGAATCAAAGGTCCGCGAGAAAAAGCCCTGCGCCCAGCGAAACTTCGCCGCGTCGCGAGAGGCGTAAACGAGGTCGAACCCATGGCCCGATAGCAGCCCAGTGGCCACAGCTCCCAGGGATGACTGCAGGATTTTTTGCAATCTTGCAAAAAGAGCGAAAAGTAAATTGAGGTTTTGAATTCCGCTTGTACTCTGCCCTTATTGAAGGGTACTGCAGGCCGCGGGAGCGGGGGCCTAGGCCTCCACTACATCACGCACCTTCGCCAGTACGAACATTTCTTGCGGCGGCTGCCCGGCTTTTACTTCGTTCAGGCAGCCCCACGCTCAGTGAAATTCCAGCGGGCAGAACAGTCTTTCTTGGAGCACTTTTGAGGAAACATCTCGGCCAATGTCCAATCCCTCGCCCGCTATTTCTGGGTCCGTCGCCTCTGGGTCGAGAACAAAACAAGCCTTCCCGAGGGTGCCGACCGCGACCTCTTTTGCGTCACGGCAACCAGCCTTACTGCGATGGATTCTCGGAATCGGCATACCGGAAATGGGCGGCAGGGCAGACGCAGGTACAGGCCCTGGAGACCGTCTTGGGACCGCACCAGACCGTACCGAAATGGAGGTTCCACACCCATCTTTTGCCACGAGACTACGGCATTTCTCGAAGCGAATCCGGTACGGATCGCAGAACGGGAATTTCCGAGGAGCGTTCTGTACCCCGTTCTGCATCCCGTTCTGCTGACGACAAGGCTAAGCACTTGTAAACCGAGGAGCTCATGATGGAACAGGAAGACAAACTGTACGCGGCAAAAACCGTTTCATGGCCGGGCGCGACCCCATTTGGCCCGCCTGTTTGCGGGCCAAATCCCCTACGGGGCTTCGGGGGTCACGCCCGGCCATTGAGCACATGCTGCGTGTACTCGTTAAGTGTTTTGCCGCGTACTAGGATTCAAAATCGCGACAAAAACCGCAACAGAAGTGGAACCAACTGCCGAAATGCTCATTCCACCAATGGTTCCGCACTTGGTTCCACTTCTAATACCAGACAAGCACTTGAAAGCTCAGGAACAAGACCATGAACACCACCAGTAATCCGGACGCGGGAGAAAACCTTTTGTGGCCGGGAGCGACCCCATATTTTGGCGCGAGTATCACGCCAAAATCCCTTCGGGCTTCGGAGGTCGCTCCCGGCACCGTGGGTGCGCCTTGCAGGCGAACTTCCCACCTATCCCGCGTCCGCAGTGCCGAAAGTTCCGCCCGAGCAGATCGACCGTGCTCACATGCACGACCCCGAGTCCAACCGAGGAGAACGCCCCATGCCTCTACTGAAACCGCCCGAACCCGTGATCACGTCCAGTGTCTTCTTTCGCTTCCAAGTGAAGGAAATCGGACCTGCGAAGAACCCGTCAAGGGGCAGGACCCGCTGGCGCGGCTCCCGCCGGTCGCCCTTGACTGAACCTTCGCAGTTCCAACCTAACCCGCAACTATGTCAGCGAAAGAAGAAAAATCGAAATATCAGTTCACTTCCTCAGCCTCAATAAGGAGTCAGCATGTGTGCCCAATCGCAGCTTTCCCATTTTGAACATTCTTCCAGCCAACCTCCTATTGGAGCCGAACGTCCGATCTGGCTCACTGCCCGAGAAGCTGCACAGTATCTCAACGTAAAGGTGCGGACGATTTTGCTGTGGGCTCGACAAGGCAGAGTGAAAGCCTACGCACTCACGGGGACGCAACGCCGAGTCTGGCGTTTTCGGCACGCGGACCTGGACGCCCTCGTGACCCAGAAGAAACCTGTGGTAAGCTCGGCTCAGCCGTCCGTGCTCGCTAACGAAAGGAGACTATGAAACGAGCACGGCTACAAAAAGGTAGTGTTGTTTTCGACAAACGACGTAGAACCTGGAATTTCCTCTGGTGTGAAAACGGCCATCGACGCACGAAGCTTATCGGCTCGGCACGCAAGTTTCCCACGAAGACATCAGCGTGGCGCGCTGCCGAACCATTTCGACGTTTGGTGGAAAACCCAGTCAGCAGCAACCCGGTCGCCACAGTGAATAATATCGTTGCCCAGTACCGGAGCGAAAAAATGCCTCTACGCCCTAGCACACGCAGAGGCTACGAGGCTTGGCTCAACAATCACATACTCCCGCGATGGCACAACTGCCCACTCACAGAATTGCAAGCCCGTCCCGTGGAATTGTGGTTACAATCTCTGACTCTTTCCCCAAAGAGCAGAGTTCACGTGCGTGGGCTTATCCACGCACTCTGGGATTACGCCATGTGGCGCGGTGATGCGCCCACGCAACGTAACCCCATGGAGTTGGTCACAATAAAAGGGGCAACCAAGCGAATGCGGAAACCTCGCAGTCTGACGGTGGAAGAGTTCCAACTGTTCCTGGAACGTTTGGAGGAACCCATCCGCACGATTGCCCTGGTGTGCGTTTGCTTTGGTCTGCGCATCAGCGAATGCCTCGCTTTAAGGTGGTCGGATGTGGACTGGCTCAACAGCAAGCTTCGAGTTGAACGGGGGATCGTCCGGCAACAAGTTGACGACGTGAAAACCATTTACTCGGGCAAACTGATGTCCATCGATGTAGCGATGCTGGAAGTGCTGAAAACATGGAGGCAGAACAGCCAATTTTCTTTGGATGAAGACTGGATGTTTGCCAGCCCAGTTAGGCTTGGCCGGTTACCAGTTTCGTACCCGTGGGTTTGGTTGATGTTTCAGCAGGCAGCTTCTAAGGCCGGAATTGGGAAACTGGGCACCCATTCGTTGCGCCACAGCTACCGCTCCTGGCTTGACGCCGTCGGAACTCCGATTGCCGTCCAGCAAAAGCTAATGAGGCACTCGGACATCCGGACAACGTTGAACATCTACGGCGACGTGGTCACAGATGAGATGGCACAAGCGCACTCGAAGGTCGTAGGGCTGGCCCTACCCCGTAAAGTGATTGCAAACTGATTGCTGGGCCAGCTAAGTCGTCTAGAACTGGCGGAGAGAGTGGGATTCGAACCCACGTTACCCTTTCGAGTAAACACGCTTTCCAAGCGTGCGCCTTCAGCCACTCGGCCATCTCTCCCCGTTACAGGACTGCGTTGCGACTAAACGTGCCGTGGGAAGCTACTGGAGATATCTTCGGCAACCCTCGAACCAGTTCGATTTTATGGCCCGCCGCTTCGAACCGCAACTCAGCACCCCAGCACTCAGCCAATTCCCGGGATGGGTACTGATTGCTGAAGCTGGCAGCTTAGTAGCCCCCAAACAAAAAACCCCAAGCTTCCTCTGTGATCCTCTGTGTCCTCTGTGGTTCAAGATTTTCGAATGCTCCAGACACACAACGTAGACAGGAGCGAGACACGCCGGTTTGGCCAAATGCTAAGTGCTAATTTGGTTGATTGCTGACTGCTGATTGCTAACTTACGAGACTTTCTCTGGAACATCCGCGGCTGGCGCCGGGGAACTGCCGTTTGCTGGTAAGGGTGACACGGGCTCGGCGGCTTTCGGTCCACCATCCAAAATCCGGTTGTGCAGACAGAA
>DASYPF010000362.1:0-11637 GCA_036006905.1 Acidobacteriota bacterium | reverse complement strand
CCCCGTGTCCCCGCGTCCCGTCTCCCCCTGTCCCCCTGTCCCCGTGTCCTCTCCTTGTCCCCGTCGCGTTCATTTGCGGGTACAACCTGTGACCTAAAATCGTATACTAGTAGGTTGTATTGCCCTTCGTCCATCGCCAGTCAGCCGTCAGCAAGCGTCTGAGTTAAAAGCCTGAAAGCTGCTTGTTGATGGCTGAAAGCTGACGGCTGAAGGCTCTTCGACCCATAATGCGAATCTGGCAAAACACACTCGAGATCCTGCGCATGATCAAGTTCGAGCACACTGTCTTTGCCCTCCCTTTCGCCTATCTTGGGGCTTTCGTCGCTGCCCGGGGCCTTCCCTCGCGGGACCAGTTGGTTTGGATTTCACTGGCCATGTTCGGCGCCCGTAGCGGCGCCATGTGTTTTAATCGCCTAGTCGATGCCCCCTTTGACGCTCTTAATCCGCGAACCCGCATGCGATCGCTTCCCGCCGGCAGATTATCCCCTCGATTTGTAATCGCGTTCACCATCTTATCGCTTGGCATAATGTTATACTCGGCATTCCGCCTCAACTGGCTTTGCTTCCTGCTGGCGCCAGTTGCGGTGGTAATCATTTTTTTCTACTCGTTTACGAAGCGTTTTACTTCGCTGTCCCATTTCCTCTTGGGATTATCGCTGGCAATCGCTCCGCTGGGCGGATGGATCGCGACAACGGGACGACTGGAGCCTCTGGCGCTGTTGCTGGGACTTATTGTGGGTTTATGGGTATCTGGCTTCGATATAATTTACGCTTGTCAGGATGTCGCTTTCGATTTCCAACACCAACTTCACTCGCTGCCACAGGCGATCGGCGTCGGGCCGGCGCTGGTGGTTTCAGCGACCGCGCACCTGCTCATGATGATACTGCTTTTCGAACTGTACTGGCGCTTGCGGTTGAGCGCGCTCAGCTTGACCGGAATTCTCGCCAGCCTTGTATTGATTGGCTACGAGCACTGGATCGTCCGGCCCTCGGATTTGTCTCGCATCAACACCGCCTTCTTCACGCTCAACGGGATCGTCAGCGTGCTGCTTTTCCTGGCGATCGGAATAGACCTTTCTCTGCTGAGATAACATGACCACGCGCCTCGGTGAAGTCCTGATCAAGAAGAATATGCTCACCAAGGACCAGCTCAATGAAGCTCTGTCCTATCAGCGCCAGCAGGGAGGGAAACTGGGGTCAATACTGATTGCCAAAGGGTACGTGTCGGACGATGAAATCGCCACTGTCCTGAGCATGCAGTACGACGTACCCTCGGTAAATCTTGAGTTCACCGAGGTTGATCCCGATGTAATTAAGATGGTTCCTATCGACACGGCGATTAAGTATCAGTTACTACCCATCAAACGGTTCGGTACCACACTTACAGTCGCCATTACCGATCCCACCAATGTAATGGCGATGGACGATTTGAAATTCATGACCGGCTTTAACGTCGAGCCGGTCGTCGCCTCGGAAGGCTCAATCCGGGAAGCCATCGAGAAATACTACGGTGGAAGCTACAGCCTGGAGCTCAAGAAAGTATATGACCAGATCGATACTAAGGAAAAAGAAGATAAGGACAAAGACGACTACGACCTGGAGGTTCAGGAAGAAGAAAAAGAAATCAGCATTGATCAGCTTCAGCAGCAAGGCGAAGAAGCGCCTATCATTAAGCTGGCAAATCTGATTCTGTACGACGCCATTCGACGGGGAGCCAGCGACATCCACGTCGAGCCTTACGAAAGAGAGTATCGCGTCCGTTATCGAATCGACGGAATTCTTTACAACGTCATGAGCCCTCCGCTGCGCATGAGAGATGCGATCACCTCGCGGCTCAAGATCATGTCCAAGCTGGACATCTCCGAAAAGAGGGTCCCTCAGGACGGCCGCATCAAGATTCGCATCAATATGAACGGGATGAAGAAGGAGATCGATTTCCGCGTCTCGGTGCTGCCCACGCTGTTTGGGGAAAAGGTCGTGCTCCGCATTTTAGACAAGGAAAAGCTGCCTCTGGACCTGACAAAACTCGGTTTCGAGCAGAGTTCTCTGGACCGCTTCCAAAGCGCTATCGCCCAGCCCTACGGAATGGTCCTGGTAACCGGGCCCACGGGAAGTGGTAAAACCAGCACCCTCTACACTTCGATCAATAAATTGAACACTCCAGAGGTGAACATCATAACGGCGGAAGATCCCGTCGAGTTTAACTTCGCGGGGATCAATCAGGTGCTGGTAAGAGAACAGATCGGACTGACTTTTGCAGCCGCTCTCCGGTCATTTCTTCGCCAGGATCCGAATATCATCCTGGTAGGAGAAATCCGCGATTTTGAGACGGCTGAAATCGCCGTCAAAGCGGCGTTGACGGGACATCTCGTTTTGAGTACTCTTCACACTAACGATGCGCCTTCCAGTGTGAGCCGGCTGCTCAATATGGGCGTTGAGCCGTTTCTCGTAGCCACTTCAGTTAATCTGATCTGCGCGCAGCGTTTAATAAGGAAAGTATGCTCAGAATGCCGCAAAGAGGTAAGCACTCCAGCCAAGGCCCTGACAGATATCGGATTCCCTGCACAGGAAGCGCCACAGATCAAAACCTTCAAAGGCGAGGGGTGCAAAAACTGCAATAATACAGGATATCGTGGCCGCGTCGGTCTTTACGAGGTAATGGACATCTCACCGGCACTGAGGGACTTGATCCTGGTTGGAGCCTCCGCAAGCGAGCTTAAACAGAAGGCGCGCGAGGAAGGTATGTTGACACTGCGCGAGAGCGGCCTGTGCAAGATCCGCCAGGGGCTGACGACCATCGAGGAAGTGTTGCGAGAAACCGTTCGCATTGATTCCCCGGCACAGAGCAAGTGAGGTCCCAAGAAGGAGGATAGCCGCACCCCATGGGCTGGATGTTTTTAATCACCCGCGAATTGCTTTAACCGCGCTGACACTTTAGATTTACCTGAGGCGGAGTGCCACAGGTGATGGTTATCACTAGGTAGAGGAGTGATAATCGAATCCTAAACCATTTTACCGAAAAGGAATAGCAGTGCTAAGCCTGGCAGAATTGCTACAGAAAGTCGTCGATATGAAAGGTTCCGACCTTCATCTCGGAACTAATACGCCTCCCCGCATTCGCGTCAACGGAAGACTCCTTCCCCTGGATCATCCCCTGCTGACACCGGCCGATACAAAAAAACTGACCTACAGCGTCATGACCGACGCGCAGAAATACAAGTTCGAAGAGAACCTGGAGCTGGATTTCAGTTTCGGAATCAAAGGGCTGGCGCGGTTCCGCGGAAATGTTTTTACTCAGCGGGGAGCAACCGCGGGCGTCTTCCGCCTGATCCCTTTTGAGATTAAGTCGTTTGATCAGCTCAATCTGCCTGCGGTCATAAGGAAACTGTGCGACAAACCCCGTGGATTGATTCTGGTCACAGGGCCCACCGGAAGCGGCAAATCAACCACTCTGGCCGCAATGATCGACAAGATCAACACTGAGCGCCCCGAGCACATCATCACCATCGAAGACCCGATCGAATTCATACACAACCACAAGAAATGCCTGATCAGCCAGCGAGAGGTATTCAGCGATACCCACTCATTTGCCAACGCATTGCGCGTCGCTCTGCGCGAAGACCCCGACGTAGTTCTGATCGGTGAAATGCGCGACCTGGAAACCATTGAGATGGCGCTCCGGATTGCCGAGACGGGGCATCTCACGTTCGCAACCCTGCATACCAACTCGGCGGCTTCCACAATCAATCGTGTCGTTGACGTCTTCCCTGCCGACCAGCAGTCACAAATCCGCGCGCAACTGTCGCTGGTGCTGGAAGGAATTCTGTGCCAGGCGCTGATCCCTCGCTCCACAGGCGAGGGGCGGGCGATGGCCATGGAGATCATGATCCCCAATCCGGCGGTTCGAAACCTGATTCGAGAAGACAAAATTCACCAGATCTATTCCGCGATGCAGACCGGCCAGGAAAAATTCGGGATGCAGACATTCAATCAGTCGCTGGCGTCTTTGTATTTAAGCAAGCAAATTACCCAGGAGGAGTGCCTGGCGCGCTCTTCGAACGTAGACGAGCTGCAAGAAATGATCAAGCGAGGCGTAGGGGTCTCCCAGACGCAGCCTCAACTCAGTACAAGGTAGGACAGGAGTTAACGTTCTATGCCGATCTATCAATTTAAAGGCAAGCGATACGCAAACGGCCTCCCGATAGTGGGGGAGAAGTTCGCTCAAAACAAACAGGCCTTGGCGATCCTGCTTCGAAATGAGCAAATCCTGCCCATTTCCATTAAGGAAAAGGGGAAAGAACTGTCTCTCCCGAAGTTTCGCTCCAAGGTCAAAGACAAAGAACTGGCAGTTTTCACCAAGCAGTTTTCCGTCATGATCGATGCGGGCCTTCCGCTGGTTCAGTGCCTGGACATCATGGCGACGCAACATGAAAACCGCACGTTCCAGGACGTGTTGTTCCAGGTCCGCAACGATGTTGAAGGCGGATCCACTCTGGCCGACGCCATGAAGCGGCACCCCAAGGTCTTCGACAATCTGTTCACCAACATGATCGCCGCCGGAGAAGCGGGGGGAATCCTGGACACGATTTTGCAGCGGCTCACGGTCTTCATCGAAAAGATGGTCAAGTTGAAGCGCGCCGTACGCTCTGCTTCGATCTATCCGTCGGTCATCGTGGCAGTGGCTGTGGGCGTGGTCACTATCATCATGCTGAAGGTAATTCCGATTTTTGCCACGTTGTTTGAGGGCCTGGGCGCCGATCTGCCTCTACCCACGCTGATCGTTATGAGGATCAGTCACCTGCTGGGACAGTTCTTCATCTTCATTCTGGCGGCTATAATCCTGGCAGTGTTTGGAATTCGGTATTACTACAAAACGGAGGGGGGTCGCCTGGTTATCGACAAGTTGCTGCTTACTGTTCCGATTTTCGGGGTGGTGCTGAAGAAAATCGCGGTGGCACGGTTCTCCCGCACTCTTTCGACTCTGTTGGTCAGCGGCATCCCTATTTTGGAAGGGTTGGATATAACCGCCCGCACGGCAGGGAACAAAATTATTGAGAACGCGCTGCTGCGAACTCGCAAAACCGTGGAAGAAGGAAAGACGATTGTCGAGCCCTTGAAGCAATCTGCATTGTTTCCTCCCATGGTAGTGCAGATGATCGGAGTGGGAGAACAGACTGGCGAACTAGACCAGATGCTGACCAAGATTGCCGACTATTACGATGAGGAAGCGGATGTGGCAATCGCAAACTTTCTGACCCTGTTAGAACCGCTGCTGATTGTCTTTCTGGGAGTCGTTGTCGGCGGCATCGTGGTTTCCATGTACCTGCCGCTATTCACGATGATTGCGAAGCTCTCCAGTGCTCACTAGGAAAGTGCAATTGCAATCGCTAGTCCGGATTATTCACGAATGTTCACCACGGAGACACAGAGAACACAAAGTTAGCACAGAGCACAGGACTGAATCTTGAAGTATGAAGACTGAAACATGTAAGAACACTCTGCGTTTTGACGAGTCTTCATACTTCAAGATTCAGCCCCGCTCTCTGTGCTAACTTTGTGCTCTTTGTGCCTTTGTGGTGAACGTTGTGCATAATCCGGGTTAGTGCTCAGCGATCAGCCATCAGCGATCAGCAGACAGTAAACCGCCGGTCAAATGGTCGCTGAAAGCTGACTGCTGATAGCTGAAAACTGGTGGTATGGCAAAAGCACAACTCGCAGCCCAATCCTTGAGCACAACTCCCAAGTCGGTAGCGGAGTTTCGTAGCAAGCTGCTGTGGGTGGTGATTCTCCGGGTCGTCGTCATCACTCCGGTTCTCGCTTTCGCCTCCATTTTGAGAACCCAGTTGAGCTTGCAAGCTCTGATGGGGTTCTGGATTGCGATTTACGCGCTCTCCCTAATTCACTTTCTAACCCTACGTTTTTTTTCCAATCCCATTCCTTGTTTTTACATTCAGATGCTTTCCGATCTGGTGTTCATTACCTTGCTGATTCACCAGACGGCCGACCTCAATAGCATCTTCATCCCGCTGTATCTTCTGGTAATCATCTATGCTTCCGTCCTAGAGCAGCGGCGTGGTGGCATCATGGCCACATCCCTTTCCATCATCTGCTACGTCAATACCGTACTTTCCAGTTACTTCGGCTGGATCTCTTTCCCGTTGGCAGGTAAGCCTTTCCCTGGTCAGGAGGTCGCCTTTCGCATCGCGCTGAACCTGATCAGCTTCATCGGTGTCGGTTCTCTGGGCATCTACCTTTCCGAGCGACTGCAAATGGTCCGTTTGGAACTTGGAGAGAAAGAAGATTCACTGGCAAAACTGCAGGCGCTGCACCGGAATATCATAAACAGTATTCGCAGCGGTCTTTTCACTACCGACCTGCAGGGCAACATCACCTCTTACAATCCGGCGGCCGAAGAAATCATGCGCCACATGGAGGCTGAAATCCTGGGGAAACCCTGTTCGATAGTCATCGGCGAATCAGGGATGCGGCGGTTGCTGGCCACCGATTTCAGCCGTGTAAAGAGGCGCGGCTTGCGCAATGAATTGTGGGCGCGCGATGCCGTCGGAAGATGGCGCTATCTGGGGTTCAGCACGTCGCCCCTCTTTTCGCAGACTGATAAGATCATCGGATTCATTATTTCTTTCCAAGATCTGACGGGAATAAAAAAGCTTGAAGAAGAGATCCGGCTGAAGGACAAAATGGCGGCCATTGGTAACGTCGCGGCCGGAATCGCGCATGAGCTTCGCAATCCTTTGGGCAGCATCGCGGGAAGCGTGCAGGTGCTGAAGAGCGACCTGGAACTGACGGAAGATCGCGCCCGGCTGCTTGATATTGTGTTGCACGAGTCCGATCGTCTCAACAAGATCATTGAAGATTTTTTGTCCTATGCCAGGCCACGAGAGTTAATGTTGATGCCCGTGGCGCTGGATCGGGTGCTCGATGAAACACTGCAACTGGTGCGCAACGATCCCAAGTTCAGAGCTCACAATATCCAGGTCGAGAAGCCAAACGATCTTTATTCCTGCCTGGCCAACGCCGATCAGATGAGGCAGCTCTTCTGGAATCTAATCACGAACGCTCTAAAGGCGATGCCGGACGGTGGAAATCTGATTATTCGAATGTCACACTCAGAGAAGTATCTGAGAATCGCTTTTAAGGATCACGGCATAGGGATGACCCACGAAGAGCGGAACCGCCTTTTTCAGCCGTTCGCCAGCGGGTTTGTCGATGGAGTGGGATTGGGAATGGCGATTGTTTACCAGATTGTCCAACGCCATCGGGGCAAGATTGCGGTGCGGACGCGCAAGAACAAAGGCACCACGATTATTGTGGCGATTCCCCTGACTCGCCACGTTTCTGAATCCCCAATGTTTCGATCCGATGTCGTAGAGAGCGGTAAGAGAGGTTGAGCAGCCGGGCCGCTTGTGCCTGATTCCATTCCGACCGTTTTAGTGCGGTCAGTATCAGTTCCGTCTCCTTATTCCTCAGATACTCTTCCAGATCCAGTCCCTCAGGCGGAAAAACATCTTCGGCAGAGCGGGCCATTTCTTTGGGCGCCTCTGTAAAGTTCGGCAGGCGCTCCAGTTGAATCATGGCTGTTGTCTCCAGAGCTGCAGCACGCTCGATGACATTCTCCAGCTCGCGGACGTTTCCCGGCCAGTGATAGAGCTTCAGCGCTCGCAGGGCTTCAGGTGAAGCGCCCGATATTGTCTTTCCGATCGCGTGCGAGTAGCGAGCCAGAAAATGTTCCAACAGCAATTCCAGGTCTTCCGGGCGTTCCCGCAAAGGCGGTATATGAATGGGGATAACGGCGATGCGGTAGTACAAATCCTCGCGGAACTCTTCTCGGCGGATCTGCTCTTGTAAATCTCGGTTAGTGGCAGCAATCAATCGCACATCGATGGGAATTTCGTCTGCTCCTCCGACGCGCCGGATCTTTTTCTCCTGCAAAACGCGCAGAAGTTTGACCTGCATGGCCAGACTCATTTCGCCGACTTCGTCTAAAAACAGCGTGCCGCTTTCGGCGGATTCGAACAGACCTTTTTTGTCCTTGGTGGCACCGGTGAAAGATCCCTTCATATAACCGAACAATTCGCTTTCAAGCAGCGTTTCAGGAAAAGCGCCGCAGTTTATGGATACAAAGGACATTTCCTTGCGTTCGCTCGAGTCGTGAATAGCGCGGGCTATCAACTCCTTTCCGGTGCCGCTCTCTCCAGTAATCAGAATAGTGCTGATCGTGGACGAGAGAGATCCGATTAATTTGTAGATTTTCAACATTGGGGGACTGACGCCGATAAGCTGAGGGGCTTCGCCTTCCTGCTGCTTCAGCTTGAGCACCTTTTGCCGTGCTTCGCTGCTGTGAAGCGCATTGGCCACCAGGGATTTCAGTTCCTCAATGTCAAAGGGTTTGGTGATGTAATCGAAAGCGCCCAGCTTGAGCGCTTCTATTGCGCTGTCGGAGCTGGCGTAGGCTGTAATAAAAATGAACTGGGTGTCGGGAGCGTCGCGGCGGCTCTGGCGCAACACTTCAATGCCACTCAGAGTCGGCATTTTCAGGTCGCTGATTACCAGGTCGAACTGGCCACCACGAATCCTTTCGATCGCCTTCTCCGGCTCTTCTTCTACCTCAACGCCATATCCCGCCCGAGTCAGACCGATCTGTAAAACGGTCCGCATACTAGGCTCATCATCCAGAACGAGGATCCTTGTCATGTGACATTTCCCGTCGCGAAGTATTAACAATTTACGTCAATCCGGGCAACGAGAATAGTGATTTGCGTCATGGCAATTCGCAGGCTGTAGAGTGATTATCCTTTGTAACTCTTTTAAAACTCTAAACTTAGAAAAGCACACATAGTCAGAGGAGAAAACTGGTCATGAAATTGCTCTCCTCAATGCATCCTGCCGCAAAGGTTTTGAGTGTTATCGAGAGAGTACTAAGTCGGCGGAGTCGGACGAAAACTTTAATTAATTCTCACCCAGGAGGGAGAACATGCAAAAACAAAGAGGTTTTTCACTGATCGAGTTGTTGATCGTAGTGGCGATCATTGGCATCATCGCCGCCATTGCGGTCCCCAACCTGCTGCAGTCAAAAGCGGCAGCCAATGAAGCCAGCGCCATCGCTTCTTGCCGCAATATTTGCACGGCCGAGATTACCTACTTCTCGACCAAGGGCGGCGGCAAATACGGCGCTTTGACCGATCTACAGACCCAGAATCTGGTGGACAACGTCCTCGGATCTGGAACAAAGGACGGATATGCCTTTACCGTTACCGGTGCGGGCGCTACCGACGATTTTACGGTAACTGCCGTCCCGACGACTGTAGGCAAGACTGGAAACCGCGGTTTCTTCACCGATGCCACGGCCGTCATTCGCTACACGCTGACTGGCGCTGCGCCCACAGCTTCCAGCCCGGCGCTTGGCAAGTAAATAGGTCACTCTGCAGCTAAGCCCGCTGCAAGAAGGGCCCCGGTCCAATCCGGGGCCTTTTTTTTGCGTCCGTTGCAGCACATTTTTCCATCACTGCACATCATCGCCCTATCTTGTTCCGTAAGTCGGATGCCAGCCTGGGGTCGAGCGTTTTTAGAATCTCATATTCCTTCCAAGCTTCATCCATCCTTCCCTGCTTCGCCATTGCCTCCCCTAACTGGAGATGGGCCTTCGAGTAACGGGGCTCGATTCGCAAGGCCTCTGAGTAGTGCACGATGGCCTGATCGACTTTTCCTTCCAACGCCAGGACCACGCCCAGGTTGTAGTGCGCTTTTGCATAATTGTCACGCGCGAGCCGATATCCCGGCTTGATCCGGAGTGACGCAGAAAATTCCGAGATTGCCGCATCCAGATAGCCTAGTCGGTGAAGCACAACACCCAGGTTGTTGTGCGCCAGGTAGTTCGAAGGCACAACTTGAATGGCATGATCGAAGAGCATCAAAGTATCGCGCCAGTAACCAGCTTGAACATGGGTAACCGTTGCCAGCGCCAAAACAACAAGAACTGCGGCAATCCCTAGCAGGAGTTTCCGTTGGCGGAATTCGGCCAGCAGCTCAGGTACGCCCCACGCAACGGCAATAAACAGCCCTATCAGCGGCACGTATGTGTACCGGTCCGCCATTGCCTGCTGCCCCACCTGGATCAGGCCCAATACCGGCACTAACGTTCCCAGAAACCAGAACCAGCCTGTCACAAGATATGGCTGCCGACGCGCGGAATAGAAGACCAGTGCAGTTATCGCTGCAAGCAGCAGAAACGAACCGGCCACCTGCCAGATGGGCAGGCTACTGGCAGGATGCGGATAGAACACGGCGAGACGGGAGGGCCAAACAGCTTTCTGAATATACTGAACATAGCTGACCAGCGCGTTGCCGAATCGCTCGCTTAAAGGCAATTGTTCCAGTGAACCTACCGCGCCTTCCTTTCGTTGCGCCAGATAAGTGATAATGCTCGAGGCGATAGAAATACAGCACAGAGGCAACTTTTCCGCCACCAACTTCGCAGGGCTCTCTGTCACGCCGGCAGTCTGCAATCGAGGCTGCGACATCCGCCTCAAGGGCCAAAAATCCAGAAGCAGCAATACCAAGGGCAGCGTCACCAGCATCGGTTTGGCCATCAGCCCCATGACGAAGGTCAAGACAACAAGAAGATATCGAGCGGTCGAAGGCTGGCGCACGTAATGGTTGTAAGCCGCCAGAGTAAGAATCCAGAACAGCGTGCTGAGCACATCTTTGCGTTCGGCTACCCATGCAACCGATTCAACATGGAGCGGATGCACAGCAAACAAAGCAGCGACAAAGGCGCTGCGCCATAGAGATCCGGTCATACTCGACAACGCCACGAATAACAACAGAGTATTGGCCAGGTGAAACAATAGATTTGTTAGATGATGTCCTTTCGGATTCAGGCCGAAGAATCGGCAGTCCAATGCGTGCGAGATCCACGTCAGAGGATGCCAGTTAGCTCCCTCAGTAGTAGTGAACGCCCACTTCAGAGTGTCCCCTGTGGGTCCTGCCTGAACGTGACGGTTTTGGGTGACGTAAAGATCATCGTCGTACTCAATAAATCCGTTGTTCAGAATCGGCCAGAAGGCCGCTGCGCCTACAAGAAGCAACAACAGACTAAAAAGCCATCGGAGGTTTTGGGAAGATGAATTTGGATGGCTGCTCATCAATTCTGGTGGTTCCATCCTATGACAATTTTCGACAGTTATGACTAACAAATTGCGTCAATCAGAGCGCCTGGAAGCCGATTTTGAGCCTATTCCTGGAGCCGAATCATCGAATATAATCCTTTTATCCACAGTAGGTTGCAAGAAGATCGCAGGTATCGCTGCGATTTGGCTTCTGAATTGCTTTATGTCGGATACCGACATTTTAGCGGCGGCCGAAGTTCCAGGTCGAGCTTGCAAGACTGGCGGCGCCTAAACAATTTGGATCAATTTTTAAATGTACCCAGGAGGGTCAATCATGCAAAAAGAAAGAGGTTTTTCATTAATCGAGTTACTGATCGTAGTGGCGATCATCGGTATTATCGCCGCCATTGCGGTCCCCAACCTGCTGCAGTCAAAAGCGGCAGCCAATGAAGCCAGCGCCATCGCTTCTTGCCGCAATATTTGCACGGCCGAGATTACCTACTTCTCGACC
>DASYPF010000361.1:0-6634 GCA_036006905.1 Acidobacteriota bacterium | reverse complement strand
GCAAAACCGAGATCGATCGTGATGCCGCGCTCTTTCTCTTCCTTGAGCCGGTCTGGGTCTATTCCGGTCAACGAGCGAATCAACGAGGATTTTCCATGATCGATGTGGCCGGCGGTGCCAACGATGAGGAATTTCATACGGCTTGGTAAAATAAGATTCGAAGTGTAGCATAAAAATTTTTGCCAAGTTGAAAGCAACGAAACCGTTATGCTCGACAACCTATCGACTAAGCTGCAGCGCATTCTCAAGGATTTAAAGGGGGAAGGGAGGCTTTCTGAACCTCATCTAGAAGCGGCTATGCGCGAAATTCGCATTGCACTTCTGGAGGCCGATGTCAACTTCAAGGTCGTAAAGGAATTTGTCGCCCGGGTCAAGCAGAAGTCGCTGGGCGAGGAAGTCATGACCAGCCTCACGCCGGGCCAGCAGGTAGTTAAAATCGTCCGCGACGAACTCACCGACCTTCTCGGCGGCCAGAACCAGGCGCTGAGTTTTTCCAAAACACCTCCAACCGTCGTCTTGATGGTGGGATTGCAGGGGTCGGGAAAGACCACCACGGCCGGAAAGCTGGCTCGCTACGTGGGAAAAAACGGGAACCAGCCCCTGATGGTCTCCGTCGACGTCTATCGGCCCGCGGCCCGCGACCAACTGGCGATCATCGGCAGGGAGATTAAAATGCCGGTCTTCGAGACAGACTCCAACGATCCCTTGGCAATCTGTCAGCAGGCTCTTGTCCAGGCCAGAAATGTCGGCTACGACGTACTCCTGGTCGACACTGCGGGCCGGCTTCATATCGATCAGGAATTGATGGACGAGCTGAAGGAAATCAAAAGGCTCATGCAGCCGGTTGAAACCCTGCTGGTAGCGGATGCCATGACTGGTCAGGACGCCGTCAACAGCGCTCGAGATTTCAATGAGCGGGTAGGCATCACCGGGGTGATTCTCGCCAAAATGGATGGCGACACGCGCGGAGGAGCGGCGCTCTCGATTAAGTATGTCACCGGGCAGCCGATCAAATTCATCGGCGTTGGAGAAAAATTCGATGCCTTGGAGCCTTTCCACCCGGATCGCATGGCGGGGCGAATTCTGGGGATGGGAGATGTGCTGTCGCTCATCGAGAGAGCCGAAGAAGCCGTCGATCAGGAAAGTGCCCACCGCATGGTGGAAAAGATTCGCGAGGATTCCTTTACCCTGGAAGATTTTCGCGATCAGTTGCGGCAGATTCGAAAACTCGGGCCCATGGATCAGCTTTTGAAAATGTTACCCAATGTAGGGCCATTAAAAGGGATCGCGAATGTCCAGGTGGACGAAAAGGAGCTTTCCCACATCGAGGCCATCATCAATTCGATGACGCCAAAAGAGCGCAAAAATTACAAGATCATTAATGGCTCTCGGCGCAAGCGAATTGCCCGGGGCAGCGGATGCTCGGTGCAGCAGGTCAACCAGCTTCTAAGACAGTACGATCAGGCGCGTCGAATGATGCGCCAACTCAGTGGCGGAATGTTCGGTAAAAGGTTGGGAAAATTAAACTTCCCGTTTTAATGACGGTCTGCTAGAATTAAGAACCTTAACGATTCAAAGGAGGAGTTTTGCTAAGAATCCGGCTGTCCCGTCGAGGGGCAAAGAAGAAACCTTTTTATCGCGTCGTGGTTGCTGAAAAGTCCTCCGCACGCGACGGCAGGTTTTTGGAAATTTTGGGGCACTATGATCCGTGTAAGGATCCGGCTTTAATCGATTTAAAAATGGACCGAGTCAACCACTGGATTCAGTCGGGGGCGCAACCGTCGGACACGGTACGAACCTTGATCTCCAGGGCAAAACAAGCAGAGGCGAAGGAACAGGCCCAGACGTAAGAGCGGGATTCGGGTCGATCAGCAGGAGGCCGTATGCCTATGAAAGAGCTTATCGAGGAGATTGCAAAGGCGTTGGTTGATAATCCCGAGCAAGTGACGGTCACAGAAGTTGCAGGAGAGCAAACAACCGTATTGGAGCTCCGCGTGGCTCAATCGGATCTAGGCAAGGTCATCGGAAAGCAAGGGCGCACGGCTAGGGCAATTCGAACTCTTCTGGGTGCGTCAGGCATGAAACTACGCAAAAGATTTGTGCTCGAGATCCTTGAGTGAAGACCAGTGGGTCGTAGTGGGACGCATCCGCGCCGCGCACGGCCTTAAGGGAGAAGTCTCGGTAAAGAATCTCAGTGATTTCCCTGCCCGTTTTGCGCCCGGAAGTCTGTTGTATCTGTGGAACCCCAGCGGTGATCCGCTTCCGCTGCGTATAGAAAAATCCAGCCGCCACAAGCAGTTATCGATTATCAAGTTGGAAGGGGTCGCTACGCGGACGGAGGCCGAAGCGTTTCGTGGCCGGGAGTTGTTGGTTCCCAGGCAAGCAGTTGGACCGATTTCCTTCAATCAGTATTACCTGTTCCATCTGATCGGGTGCCGGGTGGTGGATGTTTTAGCAGGGGATCTGGGAACCGTCGCGCAAGTAGTCGAAACTCCCGGAGGCGCCCTGCTTCAAGTGGAAGGCCCCGCAGGAGAAACGTTGATTCCCATGGTTGAAGGAATCATTTTGGAGCTAGATGTCACATCGGGTGTCATCCGCGTCGATTTACCGGAGGGGTTAGTCGGCTTAAACTCTTGATCCGATGAAGGTAGCTATAATTACCATCTTCCCTGAGATGTTTACAGGGATTTTCGATTTTGGTATCATCCGCGTTTCTCGTGACGCAGGTAGAGCGGAAATAGAAGTTATCAACCTTCGGGATTTCGCCTATGATCGCCATCGCACCGTGGATGATCGTCCCTACGGCGGTGGGGAGGGAATGGTTTTAAAGCCCGAGCCCATTTTCGAAGGGGTGGAATTCGTTGAGCGGCGCTGGGCTACAAAAGCGCGGCGCGTTTTGCTTTCCCCGCAGGGCACCCCTTTCTGCCAGCAGAAAGCGCGCCAGTTGGCCGAAGCAAACTTCTTAATTCTGATCTGCGGTCGATACGAGGGAGTGGATCAACGAGTAGTCGATCATTTGATCGATGAGGAGATCTCTGTCGGAGACTTCATCGTTTCCGGAGGCGAAATCCCGGCAATGCTGGTCACCGACGCCATCGTCCGATTGCTGCCGGGAGCCACAGGCAGTCCCGCTTCGGTAGTAAACGAAAGTTTTACCGGTGAGCTACTCGATTACCCGCACTACACGCGACCGGCCAGATTCCGGAACTGGGCCGTCCCGGACGTGCTGATGTCGGGCGATCATCGCAGAATCGATCATTGGAGAAGAGAGCAGGCTCGGGAGCGCACCCGGCGAAAGCGTCCCGATTTGTTAAAGGAGAAGTTGGGCTAGGGCGTTGGAGGATTTGCTACCGAAGGCGCGAAGAACGAGGTTTCAGTTCTCAGCTCTCAGTTCTCAGCTCTCAGCTCTCAGTTCTCAGCTCTCAGCTCTCAAAATCCGACCGATTGAGAGATGGGTCCTGGCTGAGAACTTGAAACCCGAGAACTGAGAACTGAGAGCTGAGAACTGGTGAGTTTTTTAGCTTCCATAGCGGATGGAATGGCTTTGGGACTGGATTTCCCATCGCATGTGAGGTGAATTACAACTTCTCTCCTCAAAAAAGCTGAAATTAGCAGGAGTTTAAGCTCTATGAATTTCATGGAAATTGTTGAGAAGCAGGGACCGAAAACAGAGGTTCCCGGTTTCCGACCTGGTGACACTGTTTGTGTCAACGTAAAGATCAAAGAAGGCGACAAATATCGTATTCAGGCGTTCGAAGGTGTCGTGATTTCGCGCAAAGGCAGCGGGAATCGCGAATCATTTGCGGTGCGAAAAATATCGTTCGGTTATGGTGTGGAGCGCATCTTCCCGTTGCACTCGCCGGTGATTGATAGTATCGATTTGTTGAAGAAAGGCCGCGTGCGCAGGGCCAAGCTTTATTACCTGCGAGGTCGCAAAGGCAAGGCAGCGCGGTTGAAAGAGACCAAGAAAGTCGAATAGCGCGCCGGCCCCTTTTCAGCCGCCTGAGCGGGTCCCGATTGCTTCTATTCGGTTTGCGGGAGCGTAGATGGGCTCACCTAGTAAAGACAAAAGCCTAAAGACCGCCGAAAAGTTTGTCCTCCAGGGGAAATTCGCCAGTGCCGTCAATGAGTACCTGAAAATCCTCAAGACCGACCATGACGATGTCATCCTGCTGAACACCGTGGGAGACTTGCTGGTAAGGCTGAATAAAAATACCGATGCAGTCAATTACTTTCAGCGTGTGTCCGATGTGTACCTGAGCAACGGCTTCTTTCTGAAGGCGATCGCGACGCTGAAGAAGATATTGAGCTTGAATGCCGATAACCCGCGAGTTCGGGAAGCGCTGGCGAACCTGTACCACAAGCAGGGGCTGTATCACGATGCGTGCATCCACTATAAGGAAGTAGGGCAGAAGCTCTTTGAGACGGGTAAGGAACGCGAGGCGGTTGAAGTTTTCCGCAAGATCGTTGAGTTCGAGAAGAATGATGTCGAAGTTCTGGAGCGGCTGGGCAATCTGGAAGCGGCGCAGGGAGATAAACTGGCGGCGGCCAACTTCTTGAAGCTCGCTGGAGCAGCCAGCCTGAAGCAAAGGAAGCCGGAACATGCCCTGGAGCTGCTGCAGCGGTCGTTGGAACTCAACCCCCGCGACACAGAGCTGATCGACGTCTTTGTGCCGGCAGCGCATGCCGCCGGTAAGGACGAATTGGCACGCAAAGTTCTCGAGAATCTGCTGACGCTTCGCCCGGGCGACCTTCACCTTGAGCAATTGCGGGCGCGCAACCTTATCCATCTCGGGAAATCGCTTGAAGCTGAAGACTTGCTTTTGAATTTGTACCGGCAGCATGGCCGCGAAGCTTCCGGGTTGCTTGAGCTGCTGAATGGTTATCTGGAAAAGCAGAACCCTGATCGATTTTGCGCGCTTGCCGAAAAACTCTCCAACACGCTGGTTTCTCCTGACGAGCTTCGCGCCTTTGCCGAAATCTTGCAGCGCGCGACGGTACAGATGCCGAACAATATGACGCTGCTGGAAATACTGGCGCAACTGTATGGACGCACCAATGACCTGGCAGCCGCGGCTGGAGTTCAGTCCGACCTGGTTTCGCGCTATGTGCTGCGAGGGGACCTGCGTAAGGCCTTTGCCGCCGCAGACGAATTGGTGCACTGGGACCCGCGTAATCCTGAGTATTTGCGGCAGCATCGCGCTCTTTTCGAGAAGGCCTATCCCGGCAAGGTTTATGAAGAGCCCACCATCGAACCAGAGCCGGCCGCCGCGGGAGTCGAGGGCTTCGATTTCAACGAGATTTCCGCCGAAGACTTAGAACACATCCAGATGGCCGTTGTCGGCGCCGAACCCGCGCCGGAGCCGACTCCCATCCCGGCGAAGGAGGAAACGCCATTTGAGATTAGCATGGACGAGGTTTCCACCGAGGGTACTGATAAGGGATGGGAGGCGCTGTTGTCGGAAGTAAGCGACGAGCCTGTCGACATGGAGACCTCGCTCGAGATCAAGCCTGAAGATCTCCTGGTGGAGAAGGCGGCGGAACCGCCGGTCGAACGGGTCTCCTTTGAAAATCTGGGACAGTTGGCCACTACGGAAATTGCTCCGACGCGCCCCGACGATCTCGCCGAAGCGCTTCAAGAGGTTGATTTCTATTTGAAGATGGGTTTTCAGGACGACGCGCGATTGTTGCTCGAGAAACTGCGAGCCACGCACCCAGAATCGACAGAGGTACAGGAGCACATCAAAGAACTGGCCGGATCGACAGTGTTCCAACAAGAGAAATCAGCTCGGGCAATTTCAGAGCTTGAACCTGTCCCGGACCAGGAACTGAAGGACTTGTCGCTGCAGATTGACGAAGCGATCGATTCGCTGTTCGACTTCGAATTGAGTTTGGACGAGAAGACAGAAGAGTCGCTCGAGTATAAAGCAGGCCAGCCTCAGGTGGCGCAGAGCCCCCCGCCCAAGGGTCACGATTTTCAGACTCATCTGGATCTTGGCAAGGCCTATCGTGAGATGGGACTCTTGTCCGATGCTATTCAGGAATTCCAGCAGGCAATTGGCCAGGCTGACAACGGCGCCCCGCAGCGCGACACCGCGCTTTGCTACAGCCTGCTGGCCAATTGCTACCTGGAGAATGGCGAGTCGATCAAAGCGGCGCTCTGGGCCCAAAAAGGGCTGGAACTTGCCGATATCAAGGACTACGAAAAGAAAGCGCTGCTTTATGACCTGGGCCGCGCTCTGGAAGCGCAGGGCAAAAAGCAGGAAGCCCTGCAGTTTTACGGAAAAATCCACGAAGTCACACCCAATTTTCGCGACGTTTCTCAGAGAATTAAGCAATTAGCCAGTTGAAAAAAGCAAGAGCTCAAGATAGAAGTAGTTCTTGCGGGCTGGCATTGTGAACAAGTTCCTGAACGTCCTCTACATCGTTTTTTGTTTTCAAGTGGGACTCTTTCTCCTTGTGTTTCCCTGGATGCGGATCTGGGAAGCCAATACTCTGCTGTTTCAATATCCCGCCGTTCGGCCGGTGTTGATGAATAATTTCTTTCGTGGCGCGGTGTCTGGTCTGGGGATTATTAACCTCTTCATCGGTTGCATGGAGGTGATGAATTTCGCGCGCCGGCGCAATTCGCAGT
>DASYPF010000360.1:0-18299 GCA_036006905.1 Acidobacteriota bacterium | reverse complement strand
ATTCCGCAATCCGCATTCCGCAATCCGCAATCTAAAGGTGATCGTTGACTGGTAACTGGTGCTAGCCGGAGCCGTCTTGCCGTTTTCTGTGCTTGTTTTGATACATCAGCATGTCGGCGATTCGCAGGGCCTTTTCAAAATCTTCTCCCTCGGTGCAGGTCGCATAGCCAATGCTGAATTGCAGCGCCTTCTCCAGTATTGTCTGCGTTTCATTCCAGTGCTCCAGCTTTTCTTGCACGCGGCGCACTACATACTTGATTTTGGACCGATCTGTTTCAGGCAGCAGGACCAAAAACTCATCCCCGCCATAGCGAACCACCGTATCCGAATTTCGGATGCTCGACTTCAAAATACGCGCGCTGTCCTTTAGAACCTTATCACCCACCAGATGCCCGTGCCGGTCGTTGATCTCTTTGAAACCATCAATATCGATCAAGAGAATGGAGATCGAGTAGCCATAACGCTTCGATCGAACCAACTCCTTTTCCAGCAACTGGTCGAAGTAATAGCGATTGTAAGTTTCCGTCAGGTGATCTGTTATCACCAGGTGCTGCAGCGTAACTTCCAGCTTTTTCTTTTCGGTAGCATCACGGGCAATGGCGCTGGCACCCTGCACTACTCCTTTGTCGTCTTTTATGGGAGAGACAGCAATGTTCAGAAAAATCTGACTGCCGTCTGGTCGAGTCCAGGTGAATTCCAGATCACTGACAGCATTCCCCAGCAATAAATTTCGCCGCGCCCGGTAGTACTGAAAGTACTTGTCCGGTGGAAACAGTTTTTCGATGGATTGTCCTGCGACTTCCTCGCGCGTCATGTGGAACACCGACTCTGCGCCTTTGTTCCACCCAATAATCATCCCCTCGGAATCGGTGGAGATAATAGCGTCCAGTGCGTTATCAAAGATGCTCTCAAGGTGGTTCTTAGTGGCGAGCAGTTCTTTTTCCAGAGCTTTTCTCTGGCGAATGTCGCGACCGATTCCCTGGACACCCACAATCTTGCCGTCGACGTATAGAGCCTGGCTGTTGATTTCCACCGGAATCCGCTCGCCGCCGATATCAAGCACATCTATCTCGTAGCGCTTGCCCGGCCCTCCTTGCAACCGTTGACGAAATTCAGAACGGACCAACTCGAGAAACTCAGACGGAATAATGCCGGCTTCCAGGAAACTCTTCCCCTGCAGGCTTTCTCGCGTGCGCCCGGTAATCTCTTCGAAGATTCTATTGAGTAAAACAAATCTCCCTTCTGTATCGAGAACCCAGATAGCGTCATTGGCATTTTCTACAAGGCTTCGATAGCGCTCCTCGGACTGCAGAATCTGCTCCTGAAAGTATTCCGCTTGTTGCTCGGCGTGAGCGCGATCGCTGACGTCCTCGATGATCCCTTCAAAGTACAGGATATCGCCCTTTTCGTCGTAAACAGCGCGGCTTGTCTCCTCTACGAAGATCACTTCACCGCTTTTCTTGCGGAGCTTTAGGCCATAATGAACGATGGAGCCTTGCTCGGATAAGACCTTTACATTTGCGCGGCGGTCATTGGGATCCAAATAGATGTCGCTGGCCACATCCCTCCGGCAGAGTTCTTCCACCGAGTCGTAACCTAGGATTCTCGCGAGCGCAGGATTGGCCAACACAATCCGACCGTCAGGGGTACTTCGGTACACTCCCTCGTTGAGATTCTCCACCAGCGTCCGATAATCTTCGGTGCGCGCTGATTTCGTCTTCTTCTTGCGAGCCGAACTGGCGGTTGTTCTGGAGTGTTTTTTCTTCCGCGTCATACCGCTTCAGGAAGGCGCACCCTGAAAAGAATGGTACACCGTGCTATCACCGAGTCCAACATGTTTTTCCGTTCGATGACCGCGCAAGGTCGCAATCAAAAAGTCATAGCCGCAACCAAAGAGGTTGCAGGCAGCCACAGAACCGCGACCGGAAGGGAGCGGCGCGCCGATTTAAGTCATCGTCTGCTTTGGGAATCGGGTGACGACTTGACTTACATCGGCGCGCCGCTCCCTTCCGGTCGCGGTTCTGTGGCTGCAATTGCGCAGATTTCAGATTACTAATCGGAAGAAGTGGGTTATGGGTATGGTGCCTGTAAGTACCCTGAAAGCGGATCCCAGATACTTCCTTCTGAGACCCGCGAAAGGGCTGGGCACCCCTTGTCGAAGAAATCTATTTGAAATAATCCTTATTTATTGGGATGTATTGCTGCCATTTCTCCGGAACCTCGTCTTCAGGAAAAATCGCGGTGACCGGACAAACTGGTTCACAGGCTCCACAATCAATGCATTCATCCGGATGGATGTACAATTGAGGATCCGTCTCGTTGCCGTAGATGCAATCGACCGGGCATGCTTCAACGCAAGCCTTATCCTTCACATCAATGCAGGGTTCACAAATGATAAATGTCATGCGCTTATCTCCTCTTGCCCGCAGCCACTCTATTCACCCAGAAATCGTAAAATCTGAGCCGTGTATAAGTGGATTCGGACGCAAAATCAAGTTCTTTTTGAAAACACAAGCTTCAATATTTACCGAGTATTTGCCAACTTCAGTGTAGCTAATTGAAGCCAGAATTTCAAATTCCAGCCAGTCTCTGCCCAGTGAGAAACGCCTCGCCGGAGTTTCTACATTCGATGGAGAATGCTAGGTCTGAGCCCGCGGAGAGGGCGTCCAGCGTGTAGCCCCCGGCATAGCGAAGCGGAGCCGGGGGTTAAGTGGCGTTCGCCGGGAGAGCCCGCAAGCGGGCGACAGCGGAAAATCCTGTATCGCCACGTTGGAGCCATACCATCTGATCAAGAAGGAGGCGCTTCTTTGGGCATATCACACCGATTTCAAGCCGGATTCCAATTGGGCTAGATGCTGTCGCTCGCCTTGCGGGCTCCCCCTCAAAACCCCACTTAACCCCCGGCTCCGCTTCGCTGCGCCGGGGGCTACACGCTGGCCGCCCGCCTCTGGCGGGCTTACCTGGACTGAAAATTCGCTGGCGCGCCTATGGCGCGCCAAGTGCGCCGTAGGCGCACTTCTGATCCAACCTCACGGTCGACGCAAATCCTACTGCCGGCAGGGCCTGAATCTGTTTTAGCAGCTCGGCAGACACGGGAGAGTCTGTATTGACGACGCCGATCGCCTCGCCGCGTTCTTCGTGACGTCCCAAAGTGAAGCTGGCGATATTAACGCCATTACTGCCCAGCAGCGTCCCCACCTGGCCGATGACGCCCGGCTGGTCCTGATTGCGGATGAAAAGCATAAAGTTCCCGAGCGGAGACTCCAGACCGATACCATCCACTGACACCAGCCTCACGTTGCCGCGATGCAGCAGCGCACCCTCTACCCATTCCATCTGCCTTTCATTGCGCAATTGAATGCTGATCAGGTTTTTGAAGCCGCGCTCGCGGTTGCTGGAGGTCTCCGTGATCTCGATGCGGCGCTCCTTGGCGATGCTCAAGGCATTGATCAGATTCACTCCTTCAATCCGCATTGCCTGGAAAACGCCTTTCAAGATACAACTGGAGATAGGTTTGTAATTAAGCTCGGTCAGCTCTCCGTAATAGCGAATTCCCACCTCATTGACGCGAATTCTAGAGACCTGTCCCGCGAATCCTCCCAATTTTTCGCCCAGCTCGAGATAAGGCGCGATCTGTTCGAACTCTCGAGAGCTGATAGAGGCAAAGTTGACTGCGTTGCGCACTACTCCGGTGCGCAAATATTCCATCACCTGCTGAACAATTTCAAACCCCACCTTTTCCTTTGCTTCTTGCGTGGAACCGGCGATATGAGGGGTGGCGATGATGTTGGAGTGGCTGATCAGTTCTCGGTTCGGTGAGGGCTCCTGTTCGAAGACATCCAAAGCGGCCGCCGCAATTTTTCCGCTGTTCAGACCGCGCAACAGCGCCTGTTCGTCCACCAGCCCGCCGCGCGCGCAGTTGAGCAGGCGTATTCCCGTTTTCATTTTCTTTATCGTTGCGTCATTGACCAAATGTTCCGTCTCTTCAACCAGTGGAAGGTGCAGGCTCAGGAAATCTGAGCGCGCCAAAACCTCCTCCATTGAAACCAGTTTCACCTCCAGATCGCGCGCAAACTTTTCGGAAATATAAGGGTCATATGCAATCACGTCCATGCCCATCGCCCGCGCGCGCTTGCTTACTTCTGAGCCAATTTTCCCCAGTCCAAGAAGTCCCAGGGCTTTCCCAAAAAGTTCTACGCCCTCGAATCGCTTCTTGTCCCACTGTCCCTGCTTCATCGACAGGTCCGCCTGCGGAACTTTTCGCGCCAGCGCCAGCAGCAACGCCACGGTGTGCTCAGCGGCGCTGATGCTGTTTCCGCCCGGCGTATTCATCACCAGCACGCCTCTGCGGGTGGCCGTGTCCAAATCTATGTTGTCAACTCCAGCTCCCGCTCGCCCCACCACCTTAAGCCGAGTTGCCCGCTCCAGCAGTTCTGCATCCACTCGGGTCTTGCTTCTCACCAGAAGCACATCAAAGTCCGATATGCGTTCGAGAAGCTCTGATCGAGAGATGTCGGGACAAAAAACCGGCCCGAATCCGGCCTCGTGCAACATATCGGCCGCACCGTGAGAAAGATTGTCGGAGATCAGGATCTTAGTGTTGTGCATTTGTTATGGTCAGAAGACCATTCACTCCAGAGACATAGCCCGGCTGAGCCGCAACCGAAAAAAAGACCGATCACGTCCACGATCACGTTCACGATCACGTTCACGATCACATCCACGTCAACGACTACGGCCACGCCTACCGTGTTGAAAAAAAATCGCAAATATCTCTTCTGGCCAGTCTAAGTATGCCAGGAGGTCACCAATGCTTAGTTACCAAAAACTCGACGTCTACCAGTGTGCCATTGAGTTTCTCGCACTGGCAGCCGAAATCATCAAACAAGTCCCCCGTAAATACTCTTTTCTGGCGGACCACCTCAAAGAGGCGTTTCCATGTTGACCAAGATGATCAAATTCTAACTGAAGTCGTACCTCGTGGACCTGGACGCCGACGTGGCCGTGGTCGTCGACATGGACGTGGTCGTCGACGTGGACGTGAGCGTGAACGGCTGTTAATCTCGTTTTAACTGCGGAATCTTTCTGAAAAAGCAATCAGTTAGTGACCCAGGGTCTGCAAACCAAAATTAGAACCGCCACGAGAACACGAGCATCACTCATCCGCGCATCGCCGACAAGACCTTCAAGGCGGCGGTAACCCCGCTGCCCACGTCAAAAGACGGTTTCTGTTTATGCAGCGCGCATTCAATGGCTCCCAACAGCCCAACCAGGTCAATGACATCGTAATAACCGAGATGCGCGATGCGAATAATCTTACCTTTGACGCTTCCCTGTCCGCCGGCGATCGCAGCTCCAAATCGCTCCTGCAAATCAGAAATAATGCCCTGGGCATCAAATGGTGGGGGGATAGAGATTGCCGTCAGCCCATTGGCCGGATGCTTGGCGAAAAGCGGTAGCCCCCACGCCCGGGCGGCTTCCTGAGTCATGCGAGCCAGCAAGGCAGCATTGGCTGCTAAATCATCGATGCCTTCTTCCAAGATGAAGCGAGTCGTCTCATGCAGAGCCTGCACCAAACTTACGGCCGGCGTAAATGCCGACTGGCCTTTACTTTGGTTCCGCCGTTCCTGTTCCCAATCAAAATAGAACTTTCGCGATTTCGACCGGCCTGCTTTCTCCCAAGCCTTGGCGCTGATTGACAGAAAAGCCAATCCCGCCGGAATCATGAAAGCCTTCTGCGAGCCGCCAATAACCACATCCAGCTTCCATTCATCCGTGCGCAAAGGCGCCGCTCCTAGCGTGGTAATCGCGTCGACCACGCTCACGACACGGGGATAGCGCGCTATGGTTTTCCCGATCGCCTGCAGATTCGAAGCGGCTCCAGTGGAGCTCTCACACCCTTGTACGAATACGGCGTCGATTTCTGGGTCTCGATCAAGTTGTGTGGCAATTTCCTCCGCAGAGATCGATTCCCCGTACTCTTTGCGAATTACCGTCGCCTGGATGCCATACCGGTCGCACAGGGCTTCCCATCTTTCTCCAAACTTCCCCGCGCTGCCGACCAGGGCCTTTGCCCCAGGAGAAAGCAGATTGACGACCGCCGATTCCATTGCGCCCGTCCCCGAGCAGCTCAAAATAAGCACATCGTTTTCCGTTTTATAAATCTTCTTCAGATTTTCAAGGGTCTGTTGAAAGATCTGCCTAAATTCGCTCTTGCGATGATGCAGCGCCGGGCCGGCCAAGACCTTGCTGGCTTCTGGATGGATCGGCGTCGGCCCCGGTGTAAAAATGCGCTTCTTGATCAATCTTCCTCCGAGAAAAGCCTTAGAGTTTAGCGCACGCCGTCACAGGAAACAATCGCCACCGAGTCCTTATGATCGGCAAAAAGGATTGTAGGGACAACGCGAGCCGCGCAGCGGCACAAAGAATTGTAGCCACTTCCACGCACAGAACCGCGGGCATCAGCCCGCGCGGGGAAAATCAGTCTCACCTCTACCAATATCAGAACCGCGGGCGTTAGCCCGCGCAGCAACAACGTACCCATAAGTCTCGCTCCATGTCTTCAAACCATCTTTGAACCCGAGAAAGAAGATTTTTCTGCATCTGAAGGCGCGGGCTGATACCCGCGGTTCTGACGGCGTGGAGCTGGGATTAATTTTCCCTGCGCGGGCTGACGCCCGCGGTTCTGATCTCAATTGAAATCACCTCCAAAAGAGACTACTCTCCCCAGTTGAAATTCTTTCCAATTCATGATCGGCAAAACGGTTTCGCATTATCGGATTGTGGAGAAACTGGGTGGCGGCGGCATGGGTGTCGTCTACCGGGCTGAAGACACCCGTCTCGGGCGCCATGTGGCGGTGAAGTTTCTGCCCGAGGAATTTTCAAGGGACTCGCTGAGACTGGAACGATTCCAGCGCGAAGCTCGTACTGCCTCCGCCTTAAACCATCCGCACATTTGCAGCATTTACGATATCGGGGAGTACGAGAGCCAGCCTTTCCTTGTGATGGAATTGCTGGAAGGTGAGACACTGAAGCACCGCATTGCTGGCGGTCCCTCTAAGACCGATGAGCTGCTGGAACTGGGAACTCAGATTGCCGATGCTTTAGACGCTGCCCACTCAGCGGGAATCATCCATCGGGACATCAAACCTGCCAACATCTTTGTCACCAAGCGTGGCCAGGCAAAGGTATTGGACTTTGGGCTGGCCAAGCTGGCCCCGGAACGCCAGCGCCCGGAAGCTGTTGGAGTTTCCAACGTTGCTACCGCTGGGATGTCCGAGGAGTATTTGACCAGCCCAGGTGTGGCTTTAGGCACCGTGGCATACATGTCGCCCGAGCAGATACGGGGAGAGGAGCTTGATGCGCGCACCGACCTGTTTTCCTTTGGCCTGGTGCTCTATGAGATGGCCACAAGGCGTCAAGCTTTTTCGGGCAGTACATCGGGAGTCATCTTTGAAGCGATCCTTAATCGTGCTCCCAGCTCGGCCGTGCGGCTGAATCCCGAAGTTCCAGCTAAGCTGGAAGAAATCATTAATAAGGCGCTGGAGAAAGATCGAAAGCTACGCTATCAAACCGCCTCCGATCTGCGTGCGGATCTAGCGCGTCTCAAGCGGGATACCGACTCTGGGCGAGCTGCCGCCCTTGGTCAGGGGGCCGCCGCGCAAACGTCTTTACCGGCGACACGCCGCCAGCTCGTTCTCGCCGTGCTGATCGCAATCGTGGTCTTGGCTGTTGCGCTGGGCGCGCTGTATCTATTCACCGGACGCGGCAAGGCAATCGACTCAATAGCGGTATTGCCCTTCGTCAATGCCGGCGCGGACCCCAATATGGAATACCTCAGCGACGGGATCACCGAAGGCATTATCAATAGCCTTTCGCAGTTGCCCCATCTGGCTGTGAAATCCCGAAACTTGGTGATGCGCTACAAGGGGCGCGACAGGGATGCCCAGGGGGTAGGGCGCGAGCTGGCCGTTCAGGCAGTGCTCACTGGACAGGTGATTCAGCGTGGCGATGCTCTGTCGATCAGCATCGAGCTCATCGACGCGAGGAGCAACAATCACATCTGGGGCGAGCAGTACAATCGCAAGCTCGCCGATCTTCTTTCGCTGCAGGAAGACATTTCTAAAGAAGTGACGGAGAAGTTACGCTTGAGACTGACCGGCGAGCAAAAAGAAGCGCTTACCAAACGTTATACCCAGAACACCGAGGCCTACCAGCTTTATCTCAAGGGCCGGTATTACTGGAACAAAAGGACAGCCGACGGCTTTCATGGTGGGATTACTCATTTCCAGCAGGCCATCGAGAAAGACCCAAATTACGCTCTAGCTTATGCTGGGCTGGCCGATTGCTATAACATGCTTGGCACTTGGGGCCATGTCCCGCCCAGGGAGACCTACCCCAGAGGAAAGGCCGCGGCAACTAAGGCTCTGGAGTTGGATGAAAAACTCGCCGAGCCGCACGCCTCCTTGGCATGGGATAAATTAACGTACGACTGGGACTGGTCAGGCGGCCGTAGGGAATTGGAGCGAGCCCTGGAGCTCAATCCAAACTATGCGATCGCCCATGACTGGTATGCCAACTATTATTTCGCCATGGGACGTCTGGACGACGCCGCGCAAGAGATCAAACGCGCCCTGGAACTGGATCCTCTCTCGCTGATCATTAATGCGGACCTGGGAAGGGTTCTCTTTTACCAACGCCAATACGACCGGGCGATAGAGCAAGAGCGGAAGACGCTGGAGATGGATCCGAACTTCGGCCCCGCGCATGTTTTCCTCGGCAGGGCGTTTCTGCAAAAGGCCAGATACGCTGATGCCACCACCGAAGCCCAAAAGGCCCCGAGCGACGTTGGAGGCCTGCACGGGCGTTTCCTGGTTCTCGCACGTGCTTACCTCAAGTCGGGCAATATGGGAAAGGCGCAGAAAGTGGTCCAGGACCTGAAGGACCTTTCGAAGACACGCTATTTATCGGCCTACGCAATGGCGCTCGCCTATATAGGCCTCGACGATAAGGAGCGAGCGTTTGAATGGCTCCAAAAGGCTTACGCGGAGCGTTCTCTAAGGCCGGACCTAATGAGAGTTGACCCAGCGTTTGACAACCTGCGCTCAGACCCCAGATTCGCGGACCTCATGCGGCGCGTGGGGCTACCGCCGTAGAAAATGGTGGGTAGTTTGCATGTGGCAGGTTGGAGGTGAGAACCGAAGATTTGCAACACGTTGCAGACCCCAAAAGTAACGTATTGACACTGTACATACGCTACGCGATAAATCATCGTAGATGGCACTATCCGCATCATCTCCGCGCGTCCGGTCACCAGTCAGGAGCGCAATACCTATGAAAACCAGTGACCTTCGAGCCCGGCTCCGCAAGAATCGGCCCATGACGAGCATCACAATCAGGATGCCTAAGGACGTCGTCCGAGAGCTCAAGCGCCTGGCCCCGCTTCTCGGGTTTTCAGGATATCAGCCTCTTATTCGGGCATATATCGGACAGGGCGTTCGGCGCGATCTTGAACTAATACACAAGCGGCCCAATCTCGAAGCTTTCGTCGAAAGTCTCCGTCGGCATGGCGTGACGGAAGAAGTAATAACATCGGCCATCACGGAGCTAAAGACGGCCTAACATGGATTGAAAAACGCAAGCCGTCCACGATTACGGAATCGCGCGTTGGCGGCGGCTTTCAGAAGACCATCTACCAATTAATGGTACGCGGATGATTGAAATTCCTTCCAATTCATGATTGGCAAGACCGTTTCGCACTATCGGATTGTGGAGAGACTTGGTGGTGGTGGCATGGGTGTCGTGTATAAGGCCGAAGACACCAAGCTCGGTCGCTTTGTTGCTCTTAAGTTCCTGCCGGAAGAGCTCGCCACAGGCCACCAGGCTTTAGAACGATTCCAGCGTGAAGCCCGATCTGCCTCCGCACTGAACCATCCCAACATCTGCACGATTTACGAAGTCGATGAGCAGGAAGGCCAGCCGTTCATTGCGATGGAGCTGCTGGAAGGCCAGACGCTCAAGCACCGCATTGCTGGCAAGTCATTGCTCCTCGAGCAAGTGCTGGAGTTAGGCATCCAGATTGCCGATGCGCTGGACGCGGCGCACTCGAAAGGCATCATCCATCGCGACATCAAGCCCGCAAATATTTTCTTAACGAAGCGGTCGCAGGCAAAGATTCTCGATTTCGGGTTAGCCAAGCTGGCACCCGAACCGAGGCGCGTGGCCGAGGCAGTAGAGGCTTCAGCTTTGCCCACGGCAGGAACCGCTGAAGCGCATTTGACTAGCCCTGGCGTGGCGATGGGGACGGTGGCCTACATGTCGCCCGAGCAGGCGCGAGGCGAAGAACTTGACACCCGCACCGACCTGTTCAGTTTTGGCGCGGTGCTTTATGAGATGGCCACCGGGCGGCAGCCGTTTTCGGGCAATACCTCGGCGGTGGCGTCATCCGTAGGGGCAGGGCTTGCCCTACCCACGAGGCGTCGCAGGGTGCTCCTCTGGGCGACCGGGGCACTGGCGCTGGCAGGGCTGCTTGGGCTTGCAGCCTGGCTATATCTGGCCATCGAACGCGGCAAGGCGATCGATTCGATAGCCGTCTTGCCTTTCGTTAATGCAAGCGGCGACCCGAACGCGGAATACCTCAGCGACGGCATCACCGAGAACCTGATCAACAGCTTCTCGCAATTGCCGAAACTGCGCGTCGTGCCGCGCAGCCTGGCATTCGCTTACAAGGGCCGGGAAACAGATCCTCGAAACGCCGGCCGGGAGCTGAATGTCCGCGCGGTGCTGATGGGGCGAGTGGTTCAGCGCGGCGACACTTTAAATATCCAGACTGAGCTGGTGGACGTAGCTGAGGTGTCGCAGCTTTGGGGGCAGCAGTACAGCCGCAAGCTGTCCGACATTATCGTCGTCCAGGAGGAAATCTCCAAGGCTGTCTCAGAAAAGCTGCGCCTGCGGCCCTCGCTCGAGGAGCAGAAGAAGCTGACCAAGCGTTACACCGAGAACCCCGAGGCGCATCAGCTCTATCTTAAAGGCCGCTACATGTGGAACCGCAGAACAGCCGAGACGCTGCAGCGAGCCGCTGCGTACTTCCAGCAGGCCATCGACAAGGACCCCGGCTACGCCCTGGCCTGGGCCGGCTTGGCCGACTGCTATGCTTTATACAGCATCTATAGCGCACTTTCGCCCGACGAGGCCTTCCCCAGAGCGAAAGAGGCCGCAGCAAAGGCTCTGGAGATCGACGACACAGTAGCCGAGGCTCACGCTTCGCTGGTATTTGTTAAAACCTATTACGAATGGGACTGGTCGGGCGCGGAAAGAGAATTCAAGCGGACGATTGAACTGAACCCACACTACGCAACAGTCTACTTCTGGTACTCACTTCATTTGGCTGCGATGGGACGGCTGGATGAGGCCCTCGCGCTGGTAAAACGAGCCGAGGAGATGGAACCACTTTCGCTCATCATTAGCTCGATGGTGGGGCGGTACCTCTCCTATGCGCGACAGTACGATCAGGCGATCGAACAACTTCGAAGGGTGCTCGACATAGATGCGAACTTCCCGGTGGCGCATCAATACCTGGGGTGGGCTTACGAGCAAAAGGGAATGTTTGAGGAGGCCATTGCGGAATTTCAGAAGGGCTCAAGCCTCTCGGGAGGCGACCCGATAATGGTAGGGCCTCTCGGACATGCCTATGCGGTGTCGGGCCGGAAGGACCGGGCGCAGAACGTGATCGTGGAATTAAAGCAGCAATCAAAGCGGCGATACGTCGCGCCGTTCGAAATCGCAGGGATCTACATGGGCCTGAGCGAGAAAGATCTGACGTTCGAATGGCTGGAAAAAGCTTACCGGGACCATTCTCCCGGGCTCATCTACCTGAAGGTCGACCCGCGTTTTGACAGCCTTCACGGGGACTCGCGGTACCGAGACTTGCGCCGGCGCATGGGCCTGCCGCCCTAAGGTGACGAGTATTAGATGAAGAGATCCGCCGAGACGTTGAAGTACTCTGCGAGCGCCCGCGCGTGAGTCTTGCTGATACCGCGCTTTCCGCTTAGCACCTCAGACGTTGTCCCCTTCGAGCCGAAGATCTCCCAAAGATCGCGAGGCCGCACATTTCTTGCTTCCATCAGCTCGAGCAAAACTCCACGTTCGGAATTGTGTATGGCGAGCGTTATCTTTGGGACTGAGGCATCCATGACTGTCCAATCTGATGGGACCGCTTGCGCGGTCCGGGCGATAGGGGGATGCTTGACCGGGGGTGCCTGGCGCTTCGCGCTTCGGCACCCCCGGCTACTGCTATTGGTCCGCTTCGCGGACACCCTGGTTTGCAGCGCACTGCGGCATGAGAAAATGTAGAAACTCTAGTGTCTACGAAGCGGACCCTGCTACGCCGGGGGCTACATGCTGGCCGCCCGCTTCGCGGGCTCAGGCCCACGTCTCTTCAAAAGGTAGAAAACTCCAGGGCGCGGGCTGACGCCGGCGGTTCCTTGTCGTTGCATCGATAAGAGCGCCTTCACTCCATCCCGTTTTTTCGATATAGTTAGAAATTTGTGCCTGACGAGAACATGAAACTGAAAAACCCTGTGAAGACCATCATCGCATGCGTTCTGGCTTGGGCGGTTCCGGGATTGGGCCACCTCTATTTGAAAAAATCGTTTCGCAGCGCCGTCTTTTTCGTCTCATTTGCCTTGCTATTCTGGATGGGATTGCGCCAACAGGGAAAGATCTATTCGCTGGAGAGCCTGGACTTTTTCGCTATTCTGAAGTTTTTCGACAACTTGAGCATGGGCGTTATCTATTTTTGGGCGCGCTCGGCTGGAGTCGGCCAGGGAAACATCACGGCGTTTACCTTTGAGTACGGCAATACTTTTCTTTTGACCGCCGGGTTGCTGAACATGCTTTTTGTTGTGGATGTCTTCGATATCGCCCAGGAGCGAAAATCTTGAACCACTTCGTGTCCATGGGCATCTTTGCCGTAATCGTCTCGGCATGTTTTGCGCTTTTGATGAAGCCCACCAACCGGGAACGCTGGAGATACTTCCTCTGGCTGCTTTTTTGCTTCATTGGTTCAGGATTCGTTGTGGCCTGGATAATGTATTTTTTCCCTTTTAAGTGACGGCGCTGTCGAAACAATCCCTCATTTGTTCGTAAGTAATGCAGGAACAAACCGCGATCGGAAGGGAGCCACGAGCCAATTTAAGTTACTTGCAGAATGGTATAACCGCCAATATCTCGGCTGCTTGCACCGCATGGCAGAGACACCTTACATTGGCGCGCCGCTCCCTTCCGGTCGCGGTTCTGTGCTTGCCTGTACGCCGAAGGCGTGCTGTCACCACAAGGACCGCAAGATGCGTGCCCTCCCTAACTTGGATTATTCACGAATGTTCACCACGGAGGCACAGAGAACACAAAGGTGGCACAGAGCACAGCTCTGAAGCTTGAAGTATGAAGGCTGGAAATGACGAATGACGAAGTTCGAATGGCGAATGCTAAAGTTCTAGTGGCGAATCGTAGTGAGCGGACTGGGTCTTTTGTCATTTGTCATTCGAACTTTGTCATTCGTCATTTCCAGCCTTCATGCTTCAAGGTTCAGCCCCGCTCTCTGTGCTAACTTTGTGCTCTTTGTGCCTTTGTGGTGAAGGTTTGTGAATAATCCGGGCTAAGTGGTGTGTCTCGCCATACCTTTTTAACCCAGGGTGGCACGTTACAGATATACTTATACAGAGGCCACTTAGCGTCAGCGGGGATTGTGTCTGACTCTCTGCGGGATCTGACTCAAGACTCCAAGGCTTTTAAAAGTGACAAGAAAAACATTCCCTTTACCGACAATTCTATCAATCGCGTTCCTGCTAGCCGGGTGCCAAAGTGATTACACCACCTCGGCAGCCTCTCAGAAGAAACGCGTTCAGGATCCGGCCGTCAGAAAGGTGCGAGTCGTGCTTACCTCGCTGGAAAAAGTGGCGCGTCCGGTCGAAGTCAGCGGAACCCTGGCAGCCGAGGATCAGGTAACTCTCGGAATGAAGGTCGCTGGCAGATTGGCTGAGATCTCTGTGGATCTGGGAAGCCACGTTCGCAAAGGACAGCCAATCGCACGGCTCGATCCTACCGATTATCGACTTCACGTTCAGCAGGCCAACACGGCGCTGCAGCAGGCACGTGCCCGTTTAGGGCTTCCCGCTGACGGAAAAAGCGACTATGTCGATCCGGAGAAAACCGCTCTGGTCCGACAGGCAGCCGCTGTGCTACACGACGCAAACCTGACTCGAGACCGCATGTCACGTCTCTATGAACAAAAACTCGTGCCCCGTGCCCAGCTCGACGATGCCATCGCTACGCTCCAGGTTGCTGAAGGCAAGTATCAAGATGCCATCGAAGAGGTTCGCAACCGTCAGGCAATTTTGGCTCAACGCAAGTCAGAACTGGAGATTGCCCGGCAACAACTGGCCGACACGGTGCTCTATTCCCCCCTGGACGGCATGGCGCGCGAGCGCCAGACATCCGTGGGTACCTATCTGGTCGCAGGCGCGCCCGTTGTGACTCTGGTTCGTATTCACCCGCTGCGGCTGCGCCTTCCCGTGCCTGAGCGGGAGGCAGGGGGAGTCAGGATTGGCCAACTGGTGCGGGTCGGTGTAGAGGGGGATCCAAATAGCTATATGGGAAGGGTGGCGCGATTGAGCCCTGCAATATCAGAGGGAAACCGCACTCTCCTGATCGAAGCCGAAGTCCCAAATGAGAGTGGCCGGCTTCGGCCTGGCGCATTTGCCAAGGCAGAGATCCTTACCGAGGCTGAGAAGCCATCGATTTTCGTGCCGGCTTCATCGATTGTCACGTTTGCTGGTATTGAAAAAGTAATCACTGTCCGCGACAATCGTACTGTGGAAAAACGAGTACAAACAGGCCGCCGCGAGAGTGATCAAGTGGAAATCATCAACGGGCTTACGCCTGGGGAAACGGTTGTGGTCCAGCCAGGCAACTTGGTTGGCGGTCAGCCCGTTACTGTGAGTCGATAGAGGGAAATGCAAAAACTTGCGGAAGTGTGTATCCGCCGTCCGGTTTTCGCGCTGATGATTATCCTGGCGCTGGTAGTCGTCGGTGCAGCCAGTTATTTCCGGCTGGGCGTCGATCGGTTCCCATCAGTGGACCTCCCCACAGTCTCCGTCCGCACCTATTTGCCCGGCGCCTCACCCGAGGAAGTGGAAGCGGAGGTTTCACAACGGATCGAAGAAGAAGTCAACACGGTGCAAGGCATCAATGAGCTGCGCTCTATTTCCGGCCAGGGCAGTTCCTTTGTTATCGCCACATTCAACCTGAACCGCGATATTGACGTAGCGGCCCAGGACGTGCGCGATCGGGTGGCCGCCATCGCGCGTGACTTGCCCAAAGATGCGGATCCTCCGATAGTCGCAAAGTTCGACAACGATTCGACGCCAGTTCTCACCATCGCGCTTTCCGCTGATCGGCCTCTCCGCGAGCTCACAGAAATCGCGGACAAGATCGCTAAACCACAACTGGAGCGCTCCGACGGAGTTGGCGAAGTGCGCATCGTCGGTGGCCTGCAGCGCGCAATTAACATTTGGATCGACCCGGGTCGCCTGGCCGCTTATCAAATCCCCATCACTGCGGTGCGCAGCGCGCTGGTGCGCCAGAACGCCGATGTGCCGGGCGGCAACGTGACTACAAGCGTGCGCGAGCAAACGCTTCGCACGATGGGACGCATTGTCGACCCGAGGGCCTTCAACGACCTGGTAGTTGCCACCATTGACGGCGTCGCTGTTCGGATCAAGGACATCGGCCGGTCCGAAGATGGAACTAAAGAGCAGCGCTCGACGGCGCGACTAAACAGTGTTCCGACAGTCACGCTGGACGTCCGGCGCCAGTCAGGCGCCAATACAGTAGCCGTCATTGAAGCTGTCAAGAAAAATCTCGCCCGGCTCGCCGTTCAGTTGCCGTCTGATGTAAAGCTGGAAGTAATCCGCGACCAGTCGCGATACATCTACGCAGCACTGCATGAAATCAACCTGCATTTGGTGATGGGAAGCATTTTGGCCTCGCTGGTAGTTCTCCTTTTCATGAAAAGCTGGCGCTCTACCGTCATTGCGGCCGTGGCCATTCCATCTTCAGTGGTGGCCACATTCGGCATGATGCGCGCCCTCGACTTCACGCTTAACAGCGTCACCATGCTGGCTCTGGTCTTGATGGTCGGAATCGTGATCGATGACGCAATCGTCGTTTTAGAAAACATCTTTCGCTTCGTCGAGGAAAAGAAAATTCGCCCGTTTGAGGCGGCGCGGCAAGCGACCGCTGAGATCGGCCTTGCGGTCATGGCAACAACCTTCAGTCTGGTTGTCATCTTCGTCCCTGTTTCTTTCATGTCGAGCATCTCAGGGCGCTTCCTCTACCAGTTTGGCATCACTGCAGCAGTCGCGGTCATGGTCAGCTTGCTGGTTTCCTTTACGCTTACGCCGATGATGAGCGCGCGGCTGTTGAATGCGGAAGCCGCCGCCAGCGGCCACCAGAGCCCAAACTCGCGCCGCGGCTTCTATTCCCACCTTGACCGGGCGTACAGCCGGATGTTGGCTTTGGCGATGCGACACAGGATCATCGTCTTGGTGCTTGCGCTGGGGATCATTGCCTCCTCCGCGCTGCTGTACAGACTGGTCCGTCAAGAATATATTCCGTCCGACGTGGACGAGGCAGAATTCGATGTCAATGTAACAGCGCCCGAAGGCACCAGTCTTGCCGCGATGGACGAGGTGATGCGTCAAGTCGCCCAGGAATTGCAAGCTACTAGAGGAGTGCGGCTCGTGCTCGCGGGAGTAGGTGCGCGTTACATTGGCGGTGTAAACGAGGGGAGCGCCTATGTGAGAATTACGCCGCACGAGGAACGCATTTTCTCGTTGCCGCGCCTGTGGCGCGGGCTTCTCCATGGCAAGCCATGGGAAGCTTTCCAGGGCAACTACTCTCAGCGAGACGTGATGATGGATGTTCGTCGCCGCCTGAAGAAATTCCGCGATCTTCGCTGTTCGCTGCGCAACCCTACCACCTTTATCATGGGCGGCGGTCCTTCAGAAATCGATTTTGTCCTGCGAGGGCCGGATTTCAATGCGCTTGCCGCTTACATGGAACAACTCCGCCAGAAGTCACAGCAGTTGGGCATTGTTGATGCAGACACGACATTGAAGCTCGATAAACCCGAGCTGCGCGTGCAAATCGACCGCTCGCGCGCCGCGGATCTCGGCGTCAGCACCGATGATGTGGCCACCGCCCTTCGTCTCATGGTGGGTGGAGATCAAAAGGTCTCCCGTTTCCGCGATCCTTCGGTGAATGATGACTACGATGTGGAGCTCCGCCTTTCTGAGGGCAATCGTAATGATCCGGGCACGATCTCGCGGCTCTATGTACCGCGACAGGGTGGCGGTCTAGTCCGATTGGATAGCCTGATCCGAATTGTTTCGGCGCAGACCGCTTCGCGAATCGACCGGTTAGACCGGCAGCGGCAAGTGAGCTTGCGCGCCTCGGTCGGTGCGGGATACGCGCTGGGTGACCGGATTGAAGCGCTTCGCAAGGCGGTCGATGAAATGAATCTTCCAGCCGGCTACACCACTAGTGTTTCCGGCCGTGCCCGAGAGATGGAACGAACGTTTACTGAGTTCATCTGGGCTTTCCTGCTGTCAATCATCTTCATGTACATGATCCTGGCATCGCAGTTCGAGAGCCTGACCCACCCTCTCACGATCTTGTTTTCTCTTCCGCTTTCGGTGCCATTTGCAATGTTTTCACTTTGGCTGACCTCAAATACATTAAATCTCTACTCGGCGCTGGGCATCCTGGTGCTCTTCGGCGTAGTCAAAAAGAACGCCATCCTGCAAATTGACCACATGAATAACCTGCGGAAGGGCGGCATGGCTCGATCAGATGCCATCATGCAGGGCAACCGAGACCGGCTGCGTCCTATTCTGATGACCACGCTCGCACTGGTGGCTGGAATGTTGCCGCTTGCCGTGGGAACCGGGCCTGGCGCGGAGGAGCGGCGCTGCATCGCCATGGTGGTCATTGGGGGACAGTCCCTCTCGCTAGTCCTGACACTGCTGTGCACACCGGTCGTATACTCGCTGCTCGACGATTTTGCCTACCGGTTCCACTGGAAATTGCTTGCTTTTAAGGCGGGACAGATACTCGGTCGATTTTCAACCGCTCGCGGGCGGGGCACTGGGGCCACGATCGATCCACGGCCTGTTGACCGCGCTGAACCCGTCGCCTCCATGCAGCCTTCCAAGCCACGACCCTAGCGAGCGATCTCATAC
>DASYPF010000359.1:0-7478 GCA_036006905.1 Acidobacteriota bacterium | reverse complement strand
GATGACCGATGACCGATGACTGATGACCGATGACCGATGACCGATGACCAATGACTGATGACCGATGACCGATGACCGATGACCGATGACCGATGACCGATGACCGATGACCGATGACCGATGACTGATGACCGATGACTGATGACTGATGACCGATGACTGATGACCGATGACCGATGACCGATGACTGATGACCGACGACTGATGACCGATGACCGATGACTGATGACTGATGACCGATGACCTGTTGCCCGATAGCTGACCGCTACAGCCTACGGCTTTTTTTCCGCCCTCATTTTTTCCACCAGCGCTTTGGCGTTTCTTGCTTTTTCAAAATCAGGGTTGTACAACAGGGCCGTGTCATAAGATTTTTCCGCCATGTCGAGCTTCCCCATTCCCCGATAAGTCTCTCCTAAATTCGTGAACGCTTCCGGGGTCGGATCGAGCAGCGCCGCGTAGCTGAAATCTTTCAACGCGTCCTCAAATTGCTCGAGGAACCAGTGTGCAGTTCCGGCGCTTTGATAAATCTGCGCGTCCAGGGGATTCTCCTGCCGCGCGTAGGCAAGCAGCGTCAGGCTTCGTTCCAGATAAGGCTGGACATTTGCAACATCTGTCCTCATGACGCGTTCAATCAACGCGGTGGCTTCGTTGACGCGCTCGTTGGAGATCAACGGCGAAACAAGAAGAAATCCGCCCGCAATGGCCACTGTCAGTGCGCCGGCAACGGGCATCCAAATGCGAAGAGTCGTAGTGCCCGCCTGTTGCTCTTGCTTTCCCAGATTTTGGAAGAAAGTGGTGGAGGCAGCGCCCAGGGAAACGATGCTGGCCGCCACTACCACGATCCAGATTCCCGTGAGCGCCAGGTGCCCAGGAAAGAACCCGAGGCTTGAAACCAACACGACCCCAAACGCTGATAGCAGAGAAACCATCAAGCATCGGTCTTCGAAATTCCCGGAGAATGCAATCCCTCGATATCCAAAATAGAGCACGCCTCCCAGAATCGCGAGCAACAGAATCAATCCCGCCGCTCCTAGCTCCGCCCACACTTGCAAGTATTCATTGTGTGCCTGCCGAGGCGTGCTCTCAATACTCCCCGGCATGCCGATTAATTGTCCCGGTCGATAGCGCAGCTTGGCATCGAAAAAGCCCGTCTGAAAAGAATGGAGGCCGTGTCCGGTCGCGGGCCGTTCCATGGCCATTTGCCACGTAATGGCGAGCGTGGGCGCGCGATAAGAAGTCAGTCTCGACCAATTCCCCCGGCGAAAGTCTTGATAGCGTGTGACGATCCGCTCGCGGAATTTTCCACTCTTAAATACGAAAGCCGCGCCCGAAGCTGCTGCGACCACCAACAGACAGACAAGCACCAGCCACATTCTCTTCATTGCACCGCCGGCGACCGAAAAGAGGTAAGTGTTGAGAGCGATCAAGACGAGAACGGCGATCGCCAGCGCACCGATCGCAGTGAGTGTTTGGGTGAACAGCAGTCCCACTAAAGTCGCGGCGCATCCGGTCAGAACGAACATTCGCTTGAGGATCGAATTTTCAATAAAAAAGGAGTTGGCAGCCAGCGCCAGCGAAATGGCCAGATAACAGCCTGCGGAGTTGACATCACCCACAAGTCCTCCAGCATTCAGGCGTCCAGCCAGCGGTGTGCCTTGCGGCGTTATCAATAGTGGATCCCGTCCGAAATACTGTATGACCGTATAAATCGCAGTAAAGGAAGCCGGCGCTAAGTTAATCAAAACAATCAGGCGGATATCCCTGGGCTCCAGCGCGCGCGCCAGAGCGAGCGCCAGTAAGGTAAAAAGAATGAGGTTAAACAACGCGTAAAGCGCCAGGGGCCGGAGATCTGCCCAGAATATGGAGATAGCGCTCCAGAGGCAGAAGGCGGAAAGTGGAAAAAACAAAACCCTCGGCAGCCGAGGTGCGCCTCTCGTTTGCCACAGTTCCACGCCTGCCAGACAAACAATCGCGAGGGCCAGAATTTGCGCGAACACTTCCTTACCCAGCCTGAAAACATCACGACCCGTGGGAGTGATGATTACCGGCAAGAAAACGACCAGCGTGTAGAGCAGGTATCGCTCGTATTTGCGGAGAGCCGAAGGAGTCATGTCGCCCGCATGTGGTAGAATCAAAAACCCAAACGATTCATAATGCTATCACGATGAATAACACCACCGCGCTTCCCGAAATCTCCGTTGTAATTCCCTGCTTCAACGAAGCATTGTCCCTGCTGGAATTGCGAGAACGCATTATGAGAGTTTTCGACGGCGCACACCAATACGAAATCATCTTTGTAGACGACGGAAGCGCCGATGAGACAAGCACCGTACTTTCCGGACTGCGCGATCCTAATGTGCGCTGCATTCGATTGCGGCGCAATTTCGGAAAATCTGCAGCACTGTCCGTGGGTTTTAAGGAAGCGCGGGGCCGTATTATTGTCACCATCGACGCCGATCTGCAAGACCAGCCCGAAGAAATTCCATCTTTGCTGCGTGAAATGGAGCGCGAGCGGTTGGACCTGATCTCGGGCTGGAAACAGCCGCGCCACGATGCGTTAAACAAAACGCTCGCTTCGCGCATCTTTAACTGGGTAACGGCCAAACTCACCGGCATTCGAATTCATGATTTCAATTGCGGTTTGAAAGCCTATAAGCGCGAAGTGATCGAAGAGATCAAAGTGCAAGGGGAAATGCACCGCTACATCCCTGTGCTGGCCAGCTATCGAGGTTTCCGTGTGGGCGAAGTCCGCGTTTCGCATGCCCCACGCAGGTACGGTGTGTCCAAATACGGCGCCGGCCGATTCCTCGGTGGATTCTTTGACCTCCTGACGGTCATCATGTTGACGCGCTACAACCGCAAGCCGCTGCATGCTTTCGGAGTGCTGGGCGTGGTGTTGGCTACGGTGGGCATCGCCGTCGAAACTTACCTGGGCATCGGGTGGTTCAACGGTGAGTGGATTAACAATCGTCCGTTGTTTACGTTCGGTATCCTGTTGACGATCATTGGAATCCAGTTCATCTTTTTTGGATTGCTAGCTGAAATGATCGCCTACTCCTCTCAGCGGGAAGAAGATTACGGCGCCCGGATGATCACCTCCAAGACGGAATATCTGCCCGAAGGGATTCATCGGCTTACCCGATGAAAGTTGCGCAGATTGGCGTGGCGCATCCGTACCGAGGAGGCATCGCTCACTACACTACGTCGCTGCATCAAGCGCTGCAGCAGCGCGGGCACAATTGCTGCATCATTTCATTCTCTCGCCTCTATCCGTCGCTGATATTTCCCGGCAGTTCTCAGTTTGATCAGAGCGTGAAAGCCTTCGCATCCGACGCGCAGCCGCTGTTGGACAGCCTGAACCCGCTCAGTTGGCGCGCCGCGGCCACGCGAATTCTGGAGCTGCGGCCCGACGTGGCAGTATTCCAGTACTGGCATCCCCTTTTTGCCCCAGTTTACAGCGCTGTTGTTTCACGGCTTCGCGGCCAGGCCCCGCCGATAGTGCTCATCTGCCACAACGTGGAACCGCATGAATCGCACGTCGCAGCGAAGTTTCTCCGCGACCGGCTGTTCGGAAAAGTGCAACAATTTCTGGTTCATTCAGAGAAGGATCAACAGGCCTTGCGGCAGTTGCGGCCTGACGCCCGAGTCCTTAGGGCGCCGCACCCGGCCTACCATCTGTTTGACGACCCATCGTTGAGCCGCCAGGCGGCGCGTGGAAAATTGGGCATCACGCAGGATGAACATGTGCTGCTCTTTTTCGGGTACGTGCGCAAATACAAAGGGCTCGATACGCTTCTGCGAAGCCTGCCTGAAATTCTCAAGCGACAGCCCGTGCGGCTGATCATTGCCGGGGAGTTTTATGAATCGCGGGATAAATCCGACCGGCTGATTCGGACCCTGGGCATCCAATCGCGTGTCGCCATCCACGACCGTTACATCCCTAATGAAGAAGTGGCCGCCTACTTCAAAGCGGCTGACTTGCTGGTGGCGCCTTACCATTCGGCCACACAAAGCGGCATTGTTCCCACCGCATACGCCTTTGATCTGCCAGTGGTGACCACAACTGTGGGCGGATTAGCGGAAGTGGTTTTGCAGGGAAAGACCGGCTTTCTGGTTCCTCCCGGGGACCCGGCCGCTCTGGCCGATGCGGTCGCGAAATTTTTCCGCAACGGACAGCAAGCTGAATTTCGTGAACACGTTCGCAAATTCAAAGTTCAGTTGTCCTGGAACAATATTGTCGACGGCATTGAAACGCTGGCAGGCTTGGGCGAAATGGGGACCGGCGAAAAGGGGACAGACCCCAATTAACCGGCATTATTCACAAATGTTCACCACGGAGGCACAGAGAACACGAAGATGGCACAGAGAATAGGGCTGAAGCTTGAAGTATGAAGACCGCAACATCGAAGAACAAGCTGTAACTTTACAAGTCTTCATACTTCAAACTTCAGCCCTGCCCTCTGTGCTAATCTCTGTGCTCTTTGTGCCTCCGTGGTGAACATTTGTGAATAATGCCGGTTAATTAGGTCTGTCCACTGGAAACGAGATGAAGGACGCGCCAGCCGCTAAAAAGTTCGAAAAGTGGAATCCTTCCTGGTGGCAATGGGCGCTGCCTTTGGTCGGGATGATCCTCCTAATCTATTGGAATTCGCTGTCAGGAGATTTTGTTTTCGACGATGTTCCCCTTATCAAAGACAGCCAGGAGATCCGTTCCTGGAAAAATCTGCCGCAGATTTTCGGGCGAACGGGTTACCGCCCCATTCGCACGCTCACATACGCGCTGGACTACTGGTTGTTTGGACCCGATCCGTTCTTTTTTCATCTCACCAATGTATTGATGCACGCTGCCAACGCGATTCTGGTTTTCCTGTTGCTGCGCGGGATTTTCCGAAATGCGCGCAGCGCCTTGGCCGGGGCGCTGTTGTTTAGCTGTCATCCGGCACAGACGGCGGCAGTCGCTTATATTTCGGGCAGGAAGGACGTGCTGGCCACCGGCTTCATCCTGGCCGCGCTGCTGTGCTTTGTCCGCTATCGCGAAAGCGCGAATAAGAATCGGCCGGTATTGCTTGGATCGCTGGCGCTGTTTCTCCTGGCCCTGTTCAGCAAGGAGGTGGCGGTGGTTTTCCCCGCGCTGCTCTTTGGCTGGGACTTTTTTGACAGTCATTGGGGACCGGACGCTTTCAAGCAGGAAAGGCTCTGGCAGCGCGCCAAGAAGGTTTTTCTGGATCATCGCTGGCTTTATGGCCCGATGCTTCTCGGTGGCATGGCGTTTCTTTACTACGCCCAGTTTGTCATGTATGCATCGCGCAAGAAGGGATTTTGGGGCGGTTCGGCTCTCAACAACTATTTGACCTCGATAAAGTTGTTCTGCCATTACCTCTGGTTGGCGATTTTTCCCTACCCGCTGGTGGCCGATTATCGTGGGATCTTTCCGGTTGCGGCGGGAATGAGAGACTGGACTGTTTGGGTGGGCCTGGTTCTTGCGATCGCGTTTTTCTATTCCTTATACAGAGCGATGAGGCGCCGCCCTCGGATGGCCTTCGGCCTGTTCTGGTTTCTGGTAACGCTGCTTCCGGTGATCCAGTTGCTCCCATTTCACGAAATAGCCGCCAATCATTATCTTTATCTTCCGCTGGTCGGTTTCTTTATCGCGGCTGTCGAACTGGCGAACTGGAAACTGTCAACGGTTTCTACTAAGGGTCTTGCGGGTGCCGTCGCTGTGCTGTTGCTGGTATATTCGGCTGAGACAGTGGTCCGGAATCCTGACTGGCACGACACCCTCTCTCTTTGGAAAGCGACTGTCAAGCACGCGCCTGACTCAGCCCGCGTTCAGAACAACCTCGGCTCAGCGCTCCATGCGGCCGGTGATCTGGATGCGGCCTATCCTCATCTACTGCGCGCTACCCAGCTTGATCCAACCGACGGCGCCTATTGGAGCAATCTAGGCGCCTGGTATCTGGACCGCTTAGAATTCCAGGCTGCAATCGACGCGCTGTCGCGCTCCGTAGAAATCGACCCGAAAAATGCCTACTCGCAGACCAACCTGGGAAACGCTTACAAGAAGCTTGCTCTGAGCCGCGGGGAAAAGGATCCCGACGGCCCGCTCTGGCGCGCCGCGCTGGGGCACCTCAGGATGGCGGTGGCTTTAACTCCTGCGGACGGAACGCTGCAGTACAACTTGGGCCTGGCCTACTATCAGCTCGGGCAGCGAGAGAAGGCGCGGGAGGCGTTCGTGAAAGCCGTCGAGTTGAGCCCCAGTTTCCCGAGGGCTTACCTGGCCCTGGGAATGATGGATAACGAAGACGGCAATGTGTCGAGAGCGACCGTCGAAGTGGCGCAGTCGATAATTCGGGATGCGAATAATCTGGAAGCGATTCGCCTCCTCGCTGATATTTATGTCATGAAGCAGAATGATTACGGCGCCGGCAGGATGCTGCTGGAATTTGCCGTTGACAAGTTCCCGAACGATTCCAACTTGCGGCGGCGATTAGGCGTGGTGTATCAACAGCTAGGCGATAGGGGCAAGGCCTGTGACCAATTGAAACTGGCCCTGCAGCTCGCTTCACCAGGCGGGCAGGCCAATGAGATCAGACAAATACTGGATTCGCTCCAGTGCAGATGAATGTATAAAGAAAACAAAATCACCGTTGTCATTCCCTGTTTGAACGAAGAAGAGGGGATTCAAAAGGTCTTGTCCCAGATCCCTAAGTTTGTCGATGAAGTGATCGTGGTAGACAATAATTCTACTGATAAAACTGGAGAGATCGCTTCCCGAATGGGAGCCAAAGTTATTCAGGAGCAAATCCGGGGATATGGCCGGGCCTACAAGACCGGGCTGGAACATGCACAGGGAGACATCATTGTTACTCTGGACGGAGACCACTCCTATCCGATCGACGCAATCTCTTACCTTTTGGAAAACCTGCTTCGTTCCAAGGCGCGCTTCCTGTCCGCGTCACGCTTCCCGGTTCGCCACCCCGGCGCCATGTCTCTCAAGCATAGAATCGGGAACCATGCCCTGTCGGCGGTGATGTCGGTTTTATTTCTGCGGCGCGTTAGGGACAGTCAGTCCGGAATGTGGATTTTTTACAAGGACGCGCTGCGCGGCATGAAATTGCAAAGCAACGCAATGTCCTTTTCAGAGGAAATAAAAATCGAAGCGATACTGAACAACGACATCGGCTTTGAAGAGATTTCCATTACTTATTCCAACCGAGCCGGAGAAATGAAACTGCAGCCCTGGAGAGACGGTTTTCGGAATCTGACCTATCTCTTCAGAAAACGATTCTTGCGATGAACTCCGTTTGTCCGGCCTGCGGGGGGAGACTGGAAGCCTGGAAAACAGCTCCCGACAAGCTGACCGGTTGGAGGAATTGCGGCTGGTTCATTCTATACTTTGGCCTCACGGGCAGCTATTCCTAGCGCGCGACCTCATACCGCCACCACGGGGCCTGTCCCCGTGGAGCGATGATTGAAAA
>DASYPF010000358.1:0-7423 GCA_036006905.1 Acidobacteriota bacterium | reverse complement strand
AAGGGAGCGGCGCGCCGATGTGACACTTTGCGACTGCACCAACGCAGAGTTGCTGCAACAACGATGCGGGACGTTCCGATTTTGCGATCCTGATCGCGATGACTCACTCTGGCGCGCCGCTCCCTTCCGGTCGCGGCTCTGTGGGTGGCGCCAGCAAGCCGGCAGCCGCCGATCATGCGCCCTTCTTGACATGGCTCGCGTCACTCGTTTGGTTTTGGCCTTACGGCCACCGTGTGCACATGGCCGTGATCGGCTTTGCTTTGGTTGTGGCATTGCCACTGTAAGCTCTGGCCGTGCTCGTGAACGTAGTCATCACCGGCTTTTGGTTGCGACTTTGTGAGGTGAGCTATGGAATTAAGGCAGATTGACAAAAACCTTTGGGAAATTCCCAAACAAGGGGGCATGCGCGTCCCAGGCCGAATTTACGCCAGCGCAGAACTAATGAAGGGGCTGCGTGACGACCCTTGCCTTCAACAAGTGGCCAATGTGGCTCATTTACCGGGAATTGTCGGCTATTCGCTGGCAATGCCAGACATCCACTGGGGCTATGGTTTTCCCATCGGCGGTGTCGCGGCCACGCGTGTTGAAGACGGCGTTATTTCGCCGGGCGGTGTCGGCTACGACATCAATTGAGGGGTCCGCCTGGTGCGGACCGGTCTGGTCTTCGCAAAAGTAAAGGATAAAATTCCTGACCTGGTGCGGACGCTCTTTCAGCACATCCCATGCGGCATCGGCATGGGCGGGGCAATTCCGAAGCTCACCAAGCAAGATATCGATCGAGTCCTGCAGCAAGGCGCTCGCTGGGCAGTACAGAACGGTTACGGGACCGAGTCGGACCTGGACAGATCCGAAGAGAACGGTGTGCTCAAGACGGCTGATCCTCAAGCAGTAAGTGACGTCGCCAAAGAACGCGGCGCCAAACAACTCGGCACGCTCGGCTCGGGCAACCACTTTCTGGAAGTGGACCGCGTCGAGGAAATTTATCTCCCCGATGTAGCAGAACGATGCGGCCTGCAGCAGGACGGTATTGTCTTCATCATCCATTCAGGCTCGCGTGGTTTGGGCTATCAAGTTTGCGAGGATTATCTGGACACGATGGAGAAGGCAATGCAGCGGCATCAAATCAAATTGCCGGACCGCCAACTGGCCTGCGCCCCCATCCGGTCTGAAGAAGGACAAACTTATATGCGCGCCATGGCCGCAGCAGCTAACTTCGCCTGGTGCAACCGGCAGGTGATGATGGCGCTGGCGGAGCAAAGTTTTCTGCAGGCGTTTAGTATTTCGCCGCGGGAGCTTCAATGCCGCCTGGTATACGACGTCTGTCACAACATCGCCAAAACGGAAAAACACCTCATCGATGGCAGGGCAGAACAAGTGTGCGTTCATCGCAAAGGGGCTACTCGCGCCTTCGGGCCAGGCCAACCGGAAGTTCCCGCAAGCTATCGCGATTTAGGGCAGCCTGTTTTGATTCCGGGCGACATGGGACGAGGATCTTATCTTTTAGTCGGAACCAACGCGGCAATGAAAAAAACGTTCGGCAGCACTTGCCACGGGGCGGGGCGCGTCATGTCGCGCACTCAATCCAAGAAAGCCAGTAAAGGGCGAGATTTAATAAAGGAGATGAAAGAGCAAGGCGTCAGCGTCATGTTTCACGGCCGCAACACGCTGGCCGAGGAAATGCCGCACGCCTACAAGAACGTCTCTGACGTAGTGGATGTAATGGAACAAGCCGGCATTAGCTTGAAGGTAGCCAAGTTCAGGCCAGTTGGGGTTATCAAGGGGTGATGCGGATTGTGGATTGCGGATTGCGGATTGCGGATTGCGGATTGTGGATTGCGGATTGTGGATTGTGGATTGCGGATTGCGGATTGCGGATTGCGGATTGCGGATTGGATTGTGGATTGCGGATTGTGGATTGTGAACGAAAGAGTTGTCCGTGGTCCGTTGTTAGTGGTCCGTTGTCCGTTGTCAGTGGTCCGTGGGCAGTGGTTAGTCGGCAACTTTCACGCCAGCTTTAGGGAGAAAATGGAAAGCTGGGAACTGGAAACTGAGATCTGGGAACTGAGAACTGACAACGGACAACTGACCATGGACCTCTTCACGGCTTCACTCCTTGGAAAGTAACGGACGTATCGACGGTGAATTTCTTGTAATCTGAAAACTCCTGCGTCACGTTGGCACGTATTCCTTTAAACAGCAGCACCCGCAAATTTCCCGAAAAACGAGAGGACGCAGGCAGCCATATCTCGTCGTTTACCCGGTGTCTTTGGGCCGTTACTGTCGCTCCTTTGCCCAAGCGCGCCAGAATTCCCCACCCAAGTGAAAAATCCTCCAGCATCCGCATGTCGATCCGAACCAGCTCAAAGTCGCGTTCCCCAAACCAGGCGCGTCCCGCGAACTTTTTCAGGATCTTACCTGACTCGGTCTGCGGCTTGAAACCCGGCCGCGGCGTGAAAGCAAACTGGATAACCTCTTGGCCATCGATTACCTCGCGGCCCAGCCTGCGAATATCGTACATTCGGAATGCCTCATCGATAGCTTCTTCCTCTTTGCGCCTCTCCTCGGCTTCCCTGGCCAAGCGTCTTTGACGTTCGCCGGCACTCTCCACGTTCGCCTTGCGTGCGCCTTCCAGTGTCTTCTTCTGCTGTTTCTTGTCGTTCTCTTCGAGTTCCTTCGCGCTGAGCGGCTTGCCATTCTTTGAGATCAGACGCCGATATGTCCGACGTTTCTCGAGAGATGGATAGACCTCATAGACTCGAACTTCGGTGTCTTTGATCTTGCCGTTCTTGTCCAGGCGCTCTACGGTGACCTTTTCGTTGTAAGTGTACTGGCTAAGGAGCAGCCGGTCGCTGTGCAGCTTCTTACGAACACCCTGAAGAAAAGAGTTCAACTCGGGCAGCGGCTTTTCGGGGGCTTGCTGCGGCTCGCCGGCTTCCAATGATAAGACGGCCGCCAAAAGCGTGACCAGGGGTAAGTGACCAAAGCGTTTTAGTCTCAGCAATTCAGGCCTCCTTCACCGTTGCTTTAGATAAAATCTACAATTTGAATGTTCATAATACGTTGGGTCGAGCCCTCCTCGGCTGGACGGGGACGCCCAGCCAAGCGCCTGGAGTGTCGAAAAAATAGCATAGAGCGAGGGAACGTTTTTCCATTCGGCCGCGTCTAATTTAGTGCATCTAACTAGAAGGCAGAGGTTTATACATGGGAATGCCCGCGTGCTGACGCGCAGGTGGTCCCAAAAATCTGAGCCGAGACCGTCAGAAGGTGTGAAAAAATACTGAGCCGCGCGCGTAAGCAAGCGGACACTCCCACCTGGAAAGCTCGCGTTGTCTTTGATTTGATCGATCGCGGGTCCGCTTGCTCACGCCGCGCGGCTCAGTATTTTTTCACGCATTATGAAAGGGCGCGGTCCTGATTTTTTCACTCCGTAGGGCATTTTTCAGTCTCATTTTTCATAGGGAGGACCACTAGTCGTGGGTCAGAAGCAAGGCACCAGGAGCTCTGTTAAGGGAAGAATTTGTGCCATAACTACTCGTCATCTCTTCCTAATTTTGGGGCTACTGCCCTGGGCTCTTGCAAATGATACCGGGATTGGCGAGTTTCAGGTACAGAAAGGGCGGTTCCACAAGTACCTCACCTTCACCGGTGAACTGCACGCCGCCCAGTCGGTGAGCATCGCCACGCCAAATATTTCAAGCAGTTGGACTTTCACCATCAGCTATCTAGCGCCGGAAGGTGCGAAGGTAGGTCCCGGGGACCTGCTGGCTGAATTCGACACCTCCAGCTTGCAGAGCAAGCGATTGGAACTTGAGAAGAAGCGAGAGGAAGCCCGCATCAAGATCGCTCAAAAGGAGGCAGAAATTGAAGGCCGGCGCCAGGACATTCTTCTCGAACAGGCGACGGCCCAAAAGGTCCTGAAGGTCGCTGAACTTTACGCAAGAATCGATCTGGAACTCATCACCCGAGCGGATGCTGAAAAATATCAATTCGACCTTTCGAAAGCAAAACTTGATCTGGACAAGGTGAACGAGCGGCTGGCGAATCTGGAAAAAAGCGCCCGCGCCGAGCTGGAAGTAGTTCGGCTCGATTACGAGCAGGCCGATCTGGAACTGCGGCGCCTGCTTTCAGAGCTGGAACGGATGACGGTCCGCGCGACCATGCCGGGGCTGGTGCTCTATGCGGAAAGCTGGCAAAACAGCCGCAAACTCCAGAAAGGCGATACCGTTTTCAAAGGGCAACAGATTATCCAGCTTCCCAACATGGATGAAGTGCGCGTGCTTGCCTACGTCTACGATATGGATTTTGCGCGGCTGCACGAAGGAATGACCGCTGAGGTCGTACTGGATGCTCTTCCGGGGCGGACTTTCCCGGGAAAGCTTGCCCCCCTTCCAGAAGTAGCTTCGCAAAAGACGTTTCAGTCCCAGTTGAAGGTTTTCCGAGTGGATGTGCTGCTGCTCGACAAGGATCTCACAATAATGAAACCCGGCATGACGGCTCGGGTGCGAGTACCTCTTGCAGAACGGGATGCTCTCATCGTGCCCCGGATGGCCCTGCATTTGAACCCTCGAGGCGAGACATACGTCATGCGACGATCCAGCCCTCCCGCGCCTGTACCGGTAAATGTCTTGGATGCCAACGACACGCTGGTTGCGCTGGAACCTAAGAATGCATTGGAGCTGAAGGAACGCCAGCCGGTCGTTTTGAATATGCCGGGCCAGACCAGCAAAGCAAAGCGTGAGATTGAATGGATTCCGGTCAAGAGAGAGGACTTGATTCTCTCCATTTCAGGGAGCGGGATGCTGGCGGCGGAAAAAGCAGTGGAGATTCGGCCACCATCGCTGATCGACTACCGGACCTTTAAGATAGTACGCATGGTGGACGAAGGGACGACCGTCAAGGAAGGAGATTTTCTCATTGAGTTCGACAAAAGCGAGATTCAGAAACGTCTTCGCGACGAAGAAGCCAATTATCAGAAGGCCCAACAGGAGCACACGAAAACCAAGTCTTCGCTGGAGCTGAACGTCAAGGATCTGGAGCTGAAGCTGGAAGAGGCGCGGGTACAGAAGCAAAAAGCGGATAACAAGCTGGTGCAAGCCCGAGAATTTGAAGGCACGTTAAAGGTCAAGGAAGCGGAATTTGAGGCGGCACTGGAACGCCAGCGCGTAGAGATGACCGAGAAGAAGCTGGCATCCATACGCAAGAGCACGGCGCTGCAGCTACAATTGTTGAAGGACGCAGAGACTTTTTATCAGCAGCGCATCCAGACCAACAAAGCGGCCCTGGAGAAGCTTCAGATCAAAGCGCCGATTTCCGGTGTCGTCATTTACCAGCCCAACTGGAACAACGAAAAGAAACAAGTGGGCAGCAACGCCTTCATGGCGGAGACCATCCTGTCAATACCTGACCTGTCAACGCTGCTGGTTCAAGGCCAGGTCTCGGAAGTGGATGCCGGGAAGATCAAAGTCGGGCAAACGGTAACGGTGACTCTGGACGCAATTCCCGAGCAGACATTCACCGGTAAGATCGTCAGAACCAGCAGCATTTTCAAGCAGGCTTCCTTTGACCGGCCGGTGAAAGTTTTCGAAATTGAAATCAAAATGGACAGGATCGACATGCGCCGCATGCGTCCGGGGATGGCCACGCGGCTACACGTTGTGGCCGAAAAATTCAAGAACGTTCTGGCTCTTCCGCTTTCGGTCATCCATCTGGAGAACGGCAAATCTTTTGTCTGGATCAAGGAGAACGGGAAACCGATGAGGCGCCAGGTGACCCTGGGCAAGAACAACGGGATCGTCGCAATCGTTGAATCGGGACTAGCGGACGGCAGCCAAGTGTCGAGCCGGCCGGTGTTGTGAATCGGATGGGGCCTGGTCCTTGGTGTACTTTGTGTCCTTTGTGATTAAAAAACTTTTTCACTACCAAGGACACAAAGGACACAAAGGAATCTTTTGAGAGATCATGAAATATAAAGTCATTGTAACTGTGGTTCTCCTAGCCCTCGCGGCTACCGGCTTTCACTTCAAGAACCGGGCGCTCCAGTCGATCTCGAACTATCTTCAACCACATCAGGAGGATCCGGTTCCCACCTTGCGGTTGAAAAAACAGAATTACAGCGTGATAGTAACTTCCGAAGGCGAACTCACCGGATTTCAAACCACTCCGATCCTTACTCCACAGGTCCGCACCGGTTCTCTGAAAATTGCATGGATGGCGGATGAAGGCAGTATTGTCAAAGCGGGCGATGCGGTAGTGCATTTTGACAATACCGATGCCCAGCTTTCACTGGAACAAAACAAGAATACGCTGAGCAGCTACAACTATCGAATTCAGAAAGCAGAAAACGACGGCCGAAGCCAGACAAACGTATCGGGAATCGATCGTCGAGAGGCGGACCTGGAGCTTGATTTTGCGCAGAATCAAGTGAAACCCGACGAAACCATCTTCTCAAGATGGCAGATCCAGGAAGCCATCATGAGCGCTGCGCTGGCGCTTTATAAAACAGGAAACGTGGAGAGCAAGCGCACACTTAATCAGGGAGTTTCGCAGGCCGACGTGCGTATCCTGAACATCGACAGCCAAAAGGCGAAGACGGAAATGAATCTGGCACAGCAGACTCTCGCCTCGTTGGAAGTCAAGGCGCCGGCTGAGGGAGTGGTGCTCTATCGGCGTTTTGGTTTTTTCCAGCTCCAAGTCGGAAGCGATGCCTGGCCCGGACAGCCGATCCTCGACATAGCGAACCTTCGACAATTCAAGGGCCGGCTCCAGGTAGTGGAGTCGGACATTGCCGGAATTGAGAAGGAAAAAAATGTTGAATTAGCTCTTACCGCGTATCCCAACCGCCGGTTCCAAGGAAAAATACAGCAAGTCGCCACGGCGGCTCAGCAGGTCTCACGGCGGGACCCGCGCAAATACTTTACTTGCGAAGTCTTGCTGGAAGTTCCGCTTGAATTGATGGACCAACTCAAACCTGGAATGCGGCTCACCGGGCGGATTCATGTGGGACAGAGAAAAGGAGCGCTGGTCGTTCCCAAGAGCGCCATCTTTAAGAAGGAAAGCGATTTTGTCGTCTTTGTAAAACGAGGAGACCAATACAACGAACGCAAGGTGCGCATTCTTGATACTGATCACGGATTTCATGTTATTGATGGACCCCAGGAGGGTGACGAAATCTGCCTGCAGCATCCGTTTGAAAAGCAAAAGCTGCATCTCCCCGATTTCAGCGCCCCGTCGGCGGCGACGCAGGGCCGGAGGTTTATGGTGTTTTTTTAGGATTGGTCCGTGGTCAGTTGTCAGTTGTCCGTGGTCAGTTGTCCGTTGTCCGTGGCCAGTTGTCCGTTGCAACAATGTCCCGTGGGCTTTTTCCAAAATAGAACTGGGTACTGAGGACTGGGACTGGCAACTACTATTGACCACGACAACGGAC